>NZ_PIZC01000055.1:0-39700 GCF_019325145.1 Actinomyces sp. 594 | reverse complement strand
GGCCGGCGCCCCCGAGGTGGCGCCGGCCGCCAGCACCCGCTTGACGATGCGGTCCTCAAGGCTCTGGTATGACTCGACCACCAGGCGGCCGCCTACCCGCAGGCTGTTCAGCGCCCGGGGCAGGGCGCGTTCCAGTAGCTGGAGTTCGCCATTGACGGCGATCCGCAGCGCCTGGAAGGTGCGCTTCGCGGGGTGGCCGCCGCGCCGACGGGCGGCGGCGGGGATGCTCGCACGCACCAGCTCGGACAACTCGGCGGTGCTGGTTACGGGGCTGCCGGCGCTGCGACGTCTCACTATGGCTGCGGCGATACGCGCCGCGAAGCGCTCCTCACCGTAGTCACGCAGGATGCGCGTGAGCTCCTGCTCATCGGCAGTGTCCACGATGTCCTGGGCCGTGCGACCGGCTGACTGGTCCATGCGCATGTCCAGCGGGGCCGGGTGGGCGTAGGAGAAGCCGCGGTCGGCGTCGTCGAGCTGGAGGGAGGACACCCCCAGGTCCATCAGGACTGCGTCAACCGTTCCGTCCGGGCGCCGGGACGCTTCGGCGGCGATTGCGTCGACGGCGTCGTACGTGGCCCGTACGGCACGGAACCGGTGACCGAAACGCGCCAACCTCGCCGAGGCCAGCGCGATGGCCTGAGGATCCCGGTCAATACCCACCAGTGTCAGCTGCGGAAAGCGCTCCAGGGCGCCCTCGGCGTGCCCGCCCATCCCGAGCGTGCAATCGATCATGACCGGCTCGGGGACGGTGAGCGCTGGTGCAAGCAGTTCCAGGCAGCGTCCCAGTAGGACGGGCGTGTGGTGGTCGGCCGCGGCGGCCGCCTGCCCGTCCGCAGGGGTGTTGCTCACGAGTGTCCTCCTTCCGGCCGGTAGTCGGTGCGGCGGCGTTACGACTGTCGCGGCGCCGCATGCACGGGCGTGTAAGTGGTGTTGGCTGCTCGGGACGCCGTCTACCGGCTCCGTCCTGCCAGGACTCCTCCCGCGGGTTCCGGCGCCGGGGAAGAGGCGTCGGACGCTGCGGCGGGCGGAGACCTCACGGAACGGAACCCGTATCCGGCAGTCCCCGGGCACCGGGAGGCAACAGCCCTCCCGCGTGCCCTGATGGCTCTATGAACTTGTGGCACCGGGTCAGAAGAACCCGGGAATGATCTCCTCCGCGGTATCGGCGAAGACCTGCTCCTGGGCGGCCAAGTAGGTCTCCCAGGCCCCCGCGTCCCAGATCTCCACGCGCGCGCCGGCGCCGATAACCGCCAAGTCGCGTCCGAGCCCGGCATAGGCGCGCAGTGGTGCGGGGATCGTGATACGTCCCTGCTTGTCGGGAATCTGCGAATCGGCGCCCGAGAGCATGACGCGCACGTAGTCGCGCGCCTGCTTCTGCGCCAGGGGAGCCTCGCGGAGCTGGGCGTACATGCGCTCGAACTCAGCGGCGGTGAAGGCGTAGATGCAGTGCTCTTGGCCACGGGTGAGGATCACTCCCCCGGCAAGCTCCTCACGAAACTTGGCCGGGAGTATGAGCCGTCCCTTGTCATCGAGGCGGGGAGCGTGGGTGCCCAGGAACACCGGACCTCACTCCTCTCCCCTCGACGACCGGTGCGCCCCACATTACTCCACTTCCCTCCCCTTTCTTCCACAATGCGGCCGCAAACCGGGGTCACGATCGCGTCGCCCCTGTCGAGGACCCATGGTTTTCCCTGGAATTTCAGCAGTGGTGGGCGGTGGGGGACAGTGGAGGAAAATACGCGCGGCGTGGCGGGAGGCAGAGCGCCGACGTCGATGCGGTCCGGCCGACGCGCGTGGTCCGGGCGGATTCGCGCCCGCGGCCCAGGCGCGGGGCCGGGCGCTGGCTGCGCGGCGGAGCAACGGGCGCATCCGCTGCGCGGCGAACGTGTGCCCCGCGCAGGACGGCACTGTGGAATCACAGTGAAATCACAGTGGAATACGGCCCCGGACAATGACGGGTGGAGGGCAGCCGGTGGAGGAAAGTGGAGGGGCCGATGGGGCAGTTAACCGACACCTGCTATGCCTGGCCCGCTCGAACCGTGCCGACGGCAGCGGACGACGCCGATGTCGTCCGCGCAGCTAGCGCCGTCCCCGGCGTGGGGGTCCTGGTCGCGCCTGACTACTGGTGCCGGCCCCGGTGTGCGTGCGGTGGCCGGGCAACCGCGTTAGTTCTGTCCGTCGCGTCGCCTGTCCCAGCGCTCGGACTGGCGCTGCATGAAGGATGAGCGTCCGGCGCTGCGGGGAGTCTTCGGCTCCCCAGCACCACCGCGCGTGAGCATAAGCGTGACGCCCCACACGGCCAGGGCGAAGCCGAGCACCCCCAGCGCTATGGAGACGACGTCGTTGCCGATGGCAACACCGGCGATGACCACCGCCAAGCCGACCAGCAGCAGCGCAACTCCAGCACCGATACGGCGGGGCGAGGGCCGACGCAATGTCGTGTCGGCATGCTGCATGGTCTCAGCCAGCGACGGGTCCTCGTCATTGAGTTGTTCCTCCAGATCGCGGAGCACCTGCTGCTCACGTTCCGACAATGCCATGGCACGCCTCCCTTCCGCTTATGGGCTGAAACGAACAACCGGATGGATCGCCTCGGCCACCACCCACGAACGATATCCAGGATAAGCGGTTGTCGTCTCGGTAAGAAAACCGGAGCGTCCCCATACCTGGGCAACAGCATCCGAGACCTGGTTCTTCCCGCCGTTGTGGTGGACGCGGGAAGCCTGCCGAGCCCGGGAGGCACGCTGGGGCAACGCGGCCACGCACCCCAGGCACGCGTGGACGGGCTGAGATCAGCCCTCGGGACCGACGGCGGGGCCAGCGGACCCGGGCCGCGCCAGCAGACTGGCGGGCGCCAGCGCGCTTGTCCCCCAGCGCCGGCGCACGGCATCGGCCGTACGTTCGGGGGCGCCTCGCCGCGGGTCCTCGTCGAGCAGCAGCTGAACCCCGTCACCGGCGCGGGAAAGGCCCTCGACCCGCACCCCGAGGAGGCGGAAGCCGCCTCCCGGGGTGGGCAGTGCGGTGAACAGGTCTTCAACCACTGCAAACAGGTCACGCGCCAGGTCCGTGGGCGCCGCCATGGTGCGCGACCGGGTGACGGTCTTGAAGTCGGCGCCTCGGGCCTTGAGCACCACGACTTTCCCGCGCAGCCCGCCGGCCCGCAGCCGCGCGGCGCACTGGTGGGACTGGTCTAGTAGGACCCGGCGGGCGTGCTCGCGATCGGTGATGTTGTCGAAGAACGTCGATTCAGTCCCAACCGATTTCTCCTCTCGCTGCGCAGTCACCGGCCGCGGGTCGATACCGTGGGACAGGTCGTGCAGGTGGCGCGCGGCCGCGGGCCCGAGGATGCGCTCGAGCCTACGCACGTCTGTGGCGGCCAGTTGCCGGACATCCTTGATCCCCCAGCGGCCGAGAGCCTCGGCGCTCTTCTCCCCCACCCCCCACATGGCGCCGACCGGCAGCACGTTCAGGAAGGCCTGCGTGGCGTCCGCCGGTATGAGTAGCAGGCCGTCGGGCTTGGCATGCGCTGAGGCGAGCTTCGCCACGAACTTGGTAGCGGCAATCCCGACCGATGCGGGCACGCCCACGCGTCCCCGCACCTCCCGCCGAATCCAGTGACCGATGGCGACCGGGGAGCCCATACGGCGGCGGGCGCCGGACACGTCCAGGAAGGCCTCGTCCACGCTGACCCGCTCGAGCACGGGCGTGACCTCGCCGAGGATGCTCATGACGTCCCGCGAGACAGCGGAGTACAGGCCGTGCCGCACCGGCAGTACCACGGCCTGGGGGCAGCGGCGTAGGGCCTCATTCATGGGCATTGCCGAGCTGACTCCGAAGGCCCTGGCCTCGTAAGAGGCCGCGGAGACCACACCGCGCCCGTCACGTCCCCCGACGATGACCGGCCGCCCGGACAGCTCAGGATGCTCCAGCAGCTCTACCGAGGCGAAGAAGGCGTCCATGTCCACGTGCAGGATGGGGGTGGCGGAGTCGTCCTCACCCCAGGAGCGGCGCGCAGCGTCAGCCCGTGGTGCCCTGCTCATGCCCGTCTCCTCTCCGCGCGCCCGCCCCACCAGCCCGGAAGCGGCACGACGGTGTACTACCCGGCCACGATAACGTGCCCCTGTGACACGCGGTCAATCCTCATCCCGCACCCGCGCCGGGCGCCGCGGCAGGCAGCGCCCGCCCCGGGTCCTGGACCTGCCCGTCGGGCCCATCCGAACCTCCTGCGCAACCGCACAGCTGGAGGTACGTGACACGGGGGTCCTCCTGCTCCTGGACGGGACCGAGTCATCCTGGATCGACTTGCGCGACCCGACGCACCTGGACTTTGAGTACCTTCAGCAGATGGATGCGGTCCTGTCCGCTCTCCGCGGGCCGACGGCGCCCGTGCGCGCAGTGCACCTGGGCGGCGCCGGATGCGCTCTGGCACGCGCATGGGACGCCGCCCGCCCCGGTTCGGAGCAGCTGGCGGTGGAGATCGACGCGATCCTGGCGAGCAAGGTGCGTGAGTGGTTCGACCTGCCCCGCGCTCCGCGCCTGCGCATCCGCGTGGGCGATGCGGCGCTGGCGGTGGGAACGCTGCGCCCCGGCGAGTGGGACGTCGTGGTGCGCGACGTGTTCGCCGGCGGAGCGGTTCCACCGACATGCGTCGGCCGTGACTTCCTGATGCAGTGCCGCCGGGCGCTGGCACCCGGCGGCATCTACCTGGCTAACGCCGCCTGCCCACCGCGCGCGGCCATCGCCGCGGAGCTGTCCGACCTGCACAGGGTATTCGACGCGGTGCTGGTAGTGGCCGATGCGGCCGTGGTACGCGGGCGCCGCCCGGGCAATATCGTGCTGCTCGCCCGCGCGCAGCCCTGGTCCGAGCACGAGCTCGACGCGGTGGAGCGGGCGGTGCGGCGCCTGCCGCTGCCCGTGCGCACCTGGCAGGAGGACGACCCGGCACTGCCGCAGCCGTCCTTCTGACGCGGCCCCGGACCGTAACTACTTCAACTACTTCTGCAGCCCGTCGCCAGAGGTGTTCTCATTCGCCTCCAGGAACGCCTCCAGACGGGCGCCGATCTCATCGGCGCTGGGCAGGTCGAGCGTTGGCGTACCCTCGAAGCTCAGGTTCTCGGTCTGCTGCAGCATGGCGTCGTACTGCGCCTCCAGCGCGGATACCACGGCGCCGACCTCGGGCTGTTGCGCCGCCTCGGCGTCGATCTCCGCCCGGTTAATGTTCGCGGCCGCCTCCAGGTCCCCCAGGGGGAGGGCCAGCCCGGTGCCCTCGGCTACCGCGCGCAGTAGTGCCGCAGCACCCTGCGGGAAGTCGTCGCGGGCGATGTAGTGCGGGATGGACGCGGACAGGCCACGGGAATCGATGCCGGCCTCACCCAGCCGCAGCTCCAGGAAGGCGCTCATGGAGCCGGGCAGCTCCACCCGTCCGAACACCTCAGTCTGTGAATTGAGCTTGTCGGGCTGGGAACCGTGGATGTGCACGTAGGTGGGCCTGGTGTGCGGGATGGCCATAGGGATACCGCTGATGCCGACCGCGTGGCTGACTCCCATCGACACGGCCAAGTGGGTCACGGCGTCGGTGAACTCCTGCCAACGGTAGTCGGGCTCTGCTCCGTGGAGCAGCAGTACGTCCTCGCCCTCGTCGTCCTGGAGCAGGTCCAGGACGAGCTCAGGCATGGAGACCTCGGTGTATGTGTTGCGGTCGAAGGTCATCACCGGCCTACGCGCGCGATAGTCGATCAGGGAGTCGACGTCGAAAGTGGCCAGGCGAGTGTGGGGCAGGGTCATGATGAGCTGTTCGACGGCGAGGGAGCCGGCGTGTCCGGCGTCCATGGCGCCCTCGAAGTGGTGCAGGAGCACGCGCGGCGAGACGGGCTCCCCCGCGGGGTGCTCCACAGTGAATAGCGGTCGCATTGCTCCTCCTCTCGCGCTTTTGGCGCTCGTGTTCGTGATGCCGGCGTCACCGAGGCGGCTGCACGCCGCGCAGGTGAGGCCATGCGTCGGCTGGTGCAACATCCAGGGGCGTGCACGTGTTCCCACTCGAACGGGAGATCCGCAGCTCACCCCACCTGACTTCCCTCCTCGCGAACGGAAGGGGAGACGTGTGGATGCCGGCGCCGACGGGGAGATAATGAACGGCCCCGCGCATCGCGGATGCCGCCCCGCGCGGGCTGGGCCCGTGCCTGGCAACAACCACCGTACACGAACTACCGCAATACGCTTCCTGTCCGCCTGTTTCCGTTCCCCTCCGATCCGCGCCGCCTGGCGGCTCCCGTCCTCATCCGCCCCGAGCCAGGTCGCCACCCGACTAACACACTTCTAGCGAGGTCATGTGAGCCAGCACCACTCCACCGACTCGACCCGGTCACCGCACTCCGCAGCCCCGCATGCACCTGCGGGACCGGCGTCTGCACCGTCCGCTCGGGAGCGGGAGGTCGCCGCGGAGCAGGCAGCCGTGGACGTCGCTTACGCCGAGCTGGACCGGCAGCTGTCTCAGGCCCGCCGCTCGCTGGCCTCGACCCAGGCCCGCGGCGCAAGCGGCACGCATCAGTCCCGTGGCGAGCGCGACGCATACGCGGCTCACTACGCGGGCCTGGTCGCCTCTCTGGAGGGGGTTGAGGAGCGGCTGGTCTTCGGGCGCATGGATATGGCGCAGCCCGATGCCGACGCCGCCGAGCCCGGCGCTGACTCGGCGGCAAAGGACATGGCGAAAGACGTTGCGGCGGGCGGACGGCACTACGTGGGCCGTATCGGCTTGCAGGATGACCGCCGCCGGGAGGTCGTCCTGGACTGGCGCGCCCCCTTGTCCCGCGCCTTCTACCAGGCCACCGCCTCGGAGACGATGGGGCTGGTGCGGCGTCGGCATATCGACATGCGCGACCGCCGCGTCGTCGGGCTTGAGGACGAGCTGCTTGACGTGCATGCGGCCGCTGCGGCAGCGCTGACCGCACCCGGTGATCGGGACGCCGGTGCGAGCACCGCTGCGAGCACTGCCGCTAGCACTGTGAGCGTTGATGGGCTGCAGGGCGAGGGCGCGCTGATCGCGGCCATGTCGGCCGCCCGCGAGGGGCGCATGGGTGACATCGTCGCCACCATCCAGGCTGAGCAGGACCGGGTGGTCACCGGCGACGGCAAGGGCGTTTTGGTGGTGCAGGGCGGCCCCGGCACCGGTAAGACGGCGGTGGCCCTGCACCGGGTCGCCTACCTCTTCTACGCCGAGCGCGAGCGCCTGGAGCGCTCCGGGGTGCTGCTAGTGGGGCCCTCGCGCACCTTCCTGCGCTACGTGGAGCAGGTGCTGCCTTCGCTGGGTGAGACCGGCGTGGTCTCCACCACGTTGGCCGACCTGGTGCCCGGCGTGCACGCACGCGGTACTGAGCCGGCCGAGGTCTACGAGCTGAAGGCCCGCAGGGCGTGGGTGGATATCCTGCGCCGGGCCGTGCGTGACCTGCAGCGGGTGCCGCAGGAGCCGCGCGACATCGTGGTGCAGGGCACCCGCCTGCAGTTGTTGCCCGCGGACGTGCGCGAGGCGGCGGCCCGGGCCCGGCGCTCGGGCAAGCCCCACAACCTGGCGCGCGAGACCTTCGTGCTGTGGCTGCTGGAGCGCCTGACTGATCAGTTCGCCACCGCCACCCACCAGGATGCCGACGACGCCGATACGCGCGCCTGGATCCGGGAGGATATTCGCACCGCCCGGGACGCCCGCCGGGAGATCAACCTGTGCTGGATGCCGACGACGCCGGTGGGCTTGCTGGAGCGGCTTTGGGCGCGTCCCGAGCTGCTGCGCCGACTGGCACCAGAACTACAGGCCGACGAACGGCGCTTGCTGGAGCGGCCGGCGGGCGAGGAACTGACCGAGGCGGACGTGCCGCTGATCGATGAGCTGGCCGAGCTGCTGGGTCCTAGTGAGGATGCCGAGGCGCGCCGCGCCCGCCTGGAGGCACGGCGGCGGGAATCGCTCGTCGCCTACGCCGCCCAGGCGATCGAGTCCCAGGAGCTGGGGGGCGGCATGGTCACCGCCGAGATGCTGGCAGACAGGATGGAGGACACGGGGCCGTCCTTGACCCTGGCGGAGCGCGCCCGCGCCGATCGCAGCTGGACCTACGGGCATATCGTCGTCGACGAGGCGCAGGAGCTGGGATACATGGCTTGGCGGGCCCTGGCCCGCCGCTGCCCGGTGCGCTCCTTCACCATAGTCGGCGACCTGGCCCAGTACTCTGGCCCGAGCCGCCCGGGCTCGTGGCAGCGCGTGCTCTCGGCCCTGGGCACGCGCCCGGCCAGGCCCCGCGGCGGGCGCGGCTCACGTACGCCGCGGGCCGCGACGCCCCTGCGCGAGGAGGCACTGACGGTCTGCTACCGCACGCCGGCAACGATTATGCGGACGGCTGAGCAGGTGGCGGCCGGTCTCGGGCAGCCGGTCTCCCACCCGGTCACCTCGGTACGAGACTTGGACGACTGCCTGGCGGTGGACGACCTCTCGCGCGGGCCCGCGACCGAGCGAGGCGATGCCGCACCCGCCGCCTGGGGGCGGGTCCTGCGCGAGGCGGTGGCGGCGGAGTCGGCCACATTGGATGCGGCTGTGGGCACGAGTGCCGGCCGTATTGCCGTGATCGCCCCGCAGCCACAGCAGGTTGCCGCCCAGCTGGCGCAGGATCCAGAGCTGGCGGCGGCGATGCAGGCGCCGGACGGCGACATCCTGCGCAGCCGCTTGGCGGTCATGGACCCGCACCTGTCCAAGGGGCTGGAGTTCGACGTCGTGGTTCTAGTTGACCCTGCAGCCATCGGGGAGGTCAGCCCCGGCGACCTGTACGTGGCGATGACGCGGCCGACGCGCCGTCTGCGGGTCGTGTCCCGGCTGCCGCTGCCGGCCGGCCTGTAACCGGCTCACGGGCAGTACCCAGGGGGATCCTCTAGCCTGCCGCCGATCGGACCCGAGGTGAGCGGCAGACCACAGGTCGCATGCGCGTCACGCACGCACGCTCCTACGCGACCGTAGGTTACGGTTGCGTAGGCTACGATCCTCGCCCGGTCGCCCGTCAGGCTCCGGCGGAATACTCGGGAAAGGCAACGATGAGCAGTTTCAACCAGGCCACTGACGCCGACCGCCAGTCCCGCACTCGGGGTGACTCCACCGATTACCAGCGCCCCCATTACGCCCCCGGCATCCCCAGCGTGATTGCGCCGGTAACCGAGCCGCTGTCCCGCATGCTCGACGACGCTACCCGCCGCTTCCCGGACCGGGTCGCCCTGGACTTCATGGGGCAGGCGACCACCTACCGGCAGCTGAGCGACCAGGTGGCAAGGGCAGCGGAGGCGCTGCGCCGCCTGGGCGTGGGCCGGGGCGACGTCGTCGGCGTGATCCTGCCCAACTGCCCCCAGCACGTCGTGATCGCCTACGCCGCCTGGCGGCTCGGGGCGATCGTGGCCGAGCACAATCCGCTGGCCCCCGCCGCGCAGATCCGCGAGCAGATCCAGATGCACCACGGCCGGGTGATCATCGCCTGGGAGAAGTCACTGGCGCGGATGGTGCAGGCCGTCGGCTCCCTGGACGCGGCAGGCATGGGCGGGGCGCGGGTGCTGTCCATGGACCTGTCCCGCGGGCTGCCGTGGACGAGCCGGCTGGCCCTGAGGCTTCCGGTGGCGGCCGCCCGCTCCCAGCGCAGCGAGCTGCGCGGCAAGGTGCCGGCCGGGGTGACCTCCTGGGACGACCTGGTCGCCACTACCCCGCCGCTGCCCTCGGGCCACCCGCTACCGGGCGTGGGCGACGTGGCCGTGCTGCTGTACACCGGCGGCACCACCGGCACCCCGAAGGCGGTCCAGTTGACTCATGCCAACGCCCGCGCCAACGCGGAGATGAGTCTGGCGTGGGCCTCCCAGACCTGCGAGGTCGGCCAGGAGACCTTCTACGCGGTGCTGCCCTTCTTCCACGCCTTCGGCTTGAGCCTGTCGCTGCTGTGCGCCGTCGGGCTGGCCGCCACACAGGTGGTGCTGCCCAAGTTCGGGGCCGACATGGTGCTGGCCGCCTGGAAGCGGCGCCCCGCTACCTTCTTCCCGGGGGTGCCGGTCATGTTCGACCGGATCGTCACCCGCGCGCAGGAGGTCGGCGCGGACCTGTCCAGCTGCAAGATCGCCGTCTGCGGAGCGGCACCCACCCCCAAGGCGGTGGCCGACGCCTGGGAGGAGGCCACCGGCGGTGCCATCATTGAGGGCTACGGCATGACGGAGACGGCACCCATCATCCTGGGCAACCCGATCTCCCCCGAGCGGCGCCCAGGTGCGCTGGGCGTGCCCTACCCGTCCACCGACGTGCGGGTGGTCGACCCCGACCACCCCGAGGTGGAGGTGGAGCCGGGCCAGGTCGGCGAGCTGGTGGTGCACGGCCCGCAGGTGTTCGCCGGCTATTGGGAGAACCCGGAGGAGACGGACGCCGTCATGCTGCCGGGCGGTTGGCTGCGCACCGGGGATCTGGTGCGCCAGGAGGAGGACGGCTTCTACGTAATGGCCGACCGCCGCAAGGAACTGATCATCTCCGGCGGTTTCAACATCTACCCCAGCGAGGTGGAGGCGGCGGTGCGCTCCATGCCGCAGGTGGAGGAGGTCGCCGTCGTCGGGCTGCCGGCGGAGGCCGGTAACGAGTCCGTGGTGGCCGCCATTCTGCCCAAGGATGGGCAGACGGTCACGCTCGACCAGGTGCGCGCCTGGGCGGAGAAGACCCTGTCCCACTACGCGTTGCCCCGGCAGGTGGCGATCCTGACGGAGATGCCGCGCTCCCAGATCGGCAAGGTGCTGCGCCGGGTGGTGCGCGAGGAGCTGCTGGCGGCCCGGGAGGCAGCCGCGGGCGCGGCGGCGACGGCGGCCGCCGCCTCCCAGTCCGCCGCCACCGCCCTGGTGGAGCGCCTGGGTGAGGTCGGCCGCGGTGAGCCCGGGCAGGCCGCCGGCGCCGGGGAGCAGGCCCGGTGAGCGGTGAGGAGGACGCCGAGCGGTACCGGCGCCCCCACTATCAGCCGAATATCCCAGCCGTCATTGACGTCCCGGAGGGACCCCTGGGAGAGCTGCTGTGCACCGCGGCCGAGTTCTACGGGGACCGGGTCGCACTGGACTTCATGGGGGCGACCCTGACCTACCGTGAGCTGCTGGAGGCCTCCGAGCGCGCCGCGAGCATGCTGCGGCGGGCGGGCGTCCGGGCCGGGGACCGGGTTGCTCTGCTCATGCCGAACTGTCCGCAGCACGTGGTGGCGATCTACGGGGCGCTGCGCCTGGGGGCGATCGTCGCCGAGCACAACCCGCTCGCCCCCCCGCAGGAGATCCGCGCCCAGCTCGCCCACCACGGCGCGCGGGTGGTGATCGCCTGGGAGAAGGGCGTTGAGCTGGTGCTGAATCCGGCATCGAGAGCCGGCGGCGGCACGGATGAGGAGGCCGACCCGCTGGACGGGCGCACGGTGTTCAGCGTGGACCTATCCTCCGCCATGCCGGCCCGGTTGCGCGCCGCCCTGCGCCTGCCCGTGGCCAAGGCGCGTCGCACCCGCGCCTCCATGCGGGCCGAATCGCTACCCGCGGGCGTGCGCTCCTGGGACCGGGAGGTGGCGCGGGCCGAGCGGCTGGAGGCCTCCTGGCCGCATCCGGGCGGGGATGACGTGGCGGTGCTGCTGCACACGGGCGGCACCACCGGCATGCCCAAGGCGGCCATGCTCACGCACAAGATTCTGCGTGCCAATGCGAACCAGGCGATCGCCTGGGTGCCGATGCTGCACGAGGGCGGGGAGACCTTCCTGGCGATGTTGCCCTTCTTCCACGCCTTCGGGCTGACCTTCAACGTGTTCTGCGCGGTGCAGAAGGCGGCCACGCAGGTGATGCTGCCGAAGTTCTCGGTCAGCCAGGTGCTGGAGGCCCACCAGCGCCGCCCCTTCACGTTCTTCGTGGGGGTACCGGTGATGTTCGAACGGATTCTGCGCGGCGCCCAGAGGAAGGGCGTGTCCCTGAAGACCCTGCGCTACGGCGTGTGCGGGGCGGCCCCGATGCCACCGGCCGTGGGCGCGGAGTGGGAGGCCGCCACCGGCGGCTACTTCGTGGAGGGCTACGGCATGACCGAGACCAGCCCGATCGTCTCGGGCACGCCCATGGGGCCCAGCCGCCGCCTGGGGGCGCTGGGGCTGCCCTTCGCCTCCACTGACGTGCGGGTGGTTGACCCGGACGCCCCGGACCCCGAGCGGGAGGTGCCCGACGGCGAGCCGGGCGAACTGCTGGTGCGCGGGCCGCAGGTCTTCGCCGGCTACTGGGACGACCCGGAGGCGACGGCGGCCGCCATGCTGCCCGGCGGCTGGCTGCGCACCGGGGACATGGTGCGCCGGGAGGACTCCTTCTTGTGGATGGCCGACCGACGGCGCGAGCTTATCCTCACCGGCGGCTTCAACGTCTACCCCTCCCAGGTGGAGGCGGCGATCCTCACCATGGCGGGCGTGGCGGACGTCGCCGTCGTCGGGCTGCCGGGCGGGGCGAATGGGGAGCTGGTGTGCGCCGCGGTCGTCCTGGAGCCGGGTACGCCGGAGCACGCGATCACCCTGGAGGCGGTACGCGCACACGCCGAGCGGGTGCTCCCCCACTACGCCCTGCCGCGTCACCTGGAGATCATCGAGGAGATGCCCCGTTCCCAGATCGGCAAGATCCTGCGCCGCGTGGTGCGCGAGCAGGTCATCGGCCGCGCCAGCGCCGCCTGAGCGCGGCGTGCGGGGCCGGCAGCGCCCGAGTCGGCGAGTTCATAGCAGCCCGGCGGCGGCGAGGCTGTCACGCAGGGCGGCGACCTCGGCGGCGGTGGCGCGCACCAGGGGCAGGCGCACGGTGGCGCTGGGGATACGGCCCTGCAGGGCCAGCGCCTCCTTGGCCATCACCGCGCCCTGACCGCCGCCCATAATGGCCCGCACCACCGGACGCATGCGCTGGGCGACGGCGCGGGCACCGGGCAGGTCGCCAGCGTCGACCTCGCGGATCATCTCCCGCCAGGAGTGGGCGTCGGCGTGGGCGACCACGGAGACGACGCCGCTGGCACCGTGGGTGAGCCAGGCGAAGTTCAGCCCGTCGTCGCCGGAGTAGTACTCCAGGCCGGTCGCCTCCATGCGCTCGAAGCCCTGCTCGACGTCACCGGTGGCGTCCTTGACCGCCAGCACCCGCTCGTGCTCGGCCAGGCGGGCGAGGGTGTCGTCGGTGATCTTCACGCCGGTGCGGCCGGGGATGTCGTAGACCATGACCGGCAGGTCGGTGGCCTCGACCACCGCCATGATGTGCTGGTAGACGCCCTCCTGGCTGGGGCGGTTGTAGTAGGGGGCGTTGATGAGCAGGCCCTGAGCGCCGGCCTCCTGGGAGCCCACCCCGATGCGTACCGCGTGGGCGGTGTCATTGGAGCCGGCCCCGGCCACCAGCATGGCCCGCCCGGCGAGTGCGTCCTTCACCTCACGCAGCAGGGTCTGCTTCTCCGGCAGGTGGGTGGTGGGGGCCTCCCCAGTGGTGCCGGCCAGCAGGATCATGTCGGCGCCGTCGTCGACCAGGGAGACGGCCAGCTTCTGGGCGGCCTCGACGTCGATCCCCCCTTCCGGGGTGAAGGGGGTGACCATGGCTACGCCGACGGAGCCGAAGGAGCGGCTGGGGAGAGTGCTCATAGTGAGCAGCGTAACGGCATTGCCGCACGCATGTGGCGGGCGATCACAGGGTGGGCACGCCATTTGCGGGCAGCGGCCGATTGAGGACGTCCGGACCCGGGCGAGGCACGCACGGTGAAGTCGTGGGGACGCATAGGCTCGGTCGCATGAACGACTTCCTCCGCCACAGCGACGACGCCCACGGTACGCCGCCCGCTTCGCAGACACCCACCCCCGGGGACTTCGTGCGTGAGGCCACCGCCGCGGACCTGGACGCGATCGGGCGGGTGCACGCCGCCGCCATGCTGGCCTCCCTGCGCGCCGCCCACGTCGCCGCTCATGAGGTGCCGCTGCCGGCGGGAGTGGAGGCGATGGTGGCGGCGCCGGTAATCGCGGCCGGCTGGGAGCAGGCCGTGGTTAGCCCGCCGTCACCAGCGCACCGCGTGCTCGTGGCCGTGGGTGAGGGCGGCGAGGTCGTGGGCCTGATCGGCGTTGCCCCCTCCCCCGACGGCGCGGCTACGACGAATGCCGCGGGCGAGACGAGCCAGGCCGACAACGATGCGGCGGCAGACGCGGACGCCGCGAGCGGGCGGGGCATGGAGATCACCGCGCTCGGTGTGGCCCCGGAGCGGCAGCGCCGCGGGCACGGTTCCCGGCTGTTGGCCGCCGCCTCGGAGCAGGCGCGTGCCCAGGGGGCCGACGTGCTGCTGGTGTGGGCGGTGCGCGGGGATGAGTCCCTGGCCGGATTCCTGCGCGGCGCCGGCCTGAAGCGCACCGAGTCGTTCCGTCGGCTGCCGGTCGGGCAGGGCGTCATCGAGGACTGCTGGGCGGCCGTGCTGTAACCGCGTCGGACGCCCGGGCCAACCCGGCACGCATCGTCGTTGGTGCGCCCAATTGCCCCGAGTCGACGCGTGGCCGCTCGGGCAGGCCCGGGCGTCGTCAGAGGTCCAGCAGCTGGTCCAGGCCGATGGTCAGGCCCTCGCGTGCGCCCACCTCGCGCACGGCAAGCACCACGCCCGGCATGAAGCTGGCGCGGTCGAAGGAGTCGGTGCGGATGGTCAGCTGCTCGCCGGGGTTGCCGAGCACGACCTCCTCGTGGGCGGTGAGCCCGCGCAGGCGCACGGCGTGTACGTGCACGCCGTCGACCACGGCGCCGCGGGCGCCGTCCGGGTCGGTTTCGGTGGCGTCGGGCACCGGCCCCCGTCCCGCCTCGGCGCGGGCGGCGGCAATGCCGCGGGCGGTGGCGATGGCGGTGCCGGAGGGGGCGTCCACCTTGTTGGGGTGGTGCAGCTCGATGACCTCGGCGGACTCGAAGTAGCGGGCGGCCTTCGCGGCGAAGGACATGGTCAGCACCGCCGACAGGGCGAAGTTCGGGGCGATGATGACGCTGCGGCCCGCCGCCTCCGGGCGGGCCAGGTGCTCGCGCACGCGCCCGTAGGCCTCGTCCGTCCAGCCGGTGGTGCCGACTACCACGTCCACGCCGGCGTCGATGAGGGCGTGGACGTTGTCCTCAGTGACGGCCGGATGGGTGAAGTCGACGGCCACCTGGGCGCCGGCCAGGTTCGCGGCGGTGAGCTCATCGCCGATGTCGAGGCGGGCGACGAGCGCGAGCCCGTCGGCGTCCTCGACGGCCTGGCAGACGGTGGACCCCATGCGCCCCGCGGCGCCGACTACGGCAACAGCAATACTCATGCGGGCACCCTAGCAGCCTGTCGCCGCGAGGCGGCCACATCTAGAAGTCGCCTCTGGTCAGTCTGCGGTGTCCCCACAGGAACAGGGGCAGACACCAGGCCACGGCCAGCAGCATCGTGGCCACTGGCTGCTCCAGCCACGAGGAGGCAGGCAACGCGGCTACACCCTGCAGCCTGGCAATGACCGCGTTGGGCATTACCACGTGCACCCAGTCGGGAAGCAGGACCGTCCAGGAACCCAGCGTTAGCAGTGCCGGAACCAGCATGGCCAGTATCTGGGCCGCCCCCACACCCAGTGCCAGAGTCATAACAGCAGTAGCTACCGAGCGCGTCCCCATCGCCACCAGGGCACCTGCAGCCGCGACTAAGGCCAGCACCAGCGCCGCGCGAACCACGGTTTCCAGACAAGCAGCCAGGTCGAACGGAACACCGCGGTAGTCCACGTAGGGCCTGGTCGTCAGAACGAGCCCCAGCATGAGCGCCAGCGCGGGAAGGGCCGTAACCACCGCGGCGCTGACCAGCTGCGCCCAGAACAGCCTGGAACGCCTGCCTACCGCCACCACTGTGGACATAATGGCACCGGAGGAGTACTCAGCACCAGCGGTCACCGCACCCGCCAGTCCGGCTGGCAGTGACGCGGCCTGAACCCCAGGGACTCCGACCACGGCGGAGAAGAAGACGACAAGGCAGAGCTCGAGGGCGATCAGGACCTGCACCGAACGCGTCCTCGCCGCCTTGCCGAACTCGCTGACCAGGACCCGGCGCCAGGTCACCTCCTGCTGTGCAGCGCGATCACCGGTCATGGTTCCTGCTCTCCTTCCAGCACGTGAAAGAACCAGCCCTCAAGGGATCGTTTCGCTTCGCGCATCTCAGTGAAGAGGACCCCCTCGTCGAAGAAGGCCCTCTGCACCTCCTCGATACCCGCGTCTATGAGTACCCCACCCTCGCTGTCACCTGGTCGTTCCGCGGCTTCCACCTGCCAGTTCCGCGAGTGTGCCAGGGCGACAACCTGGGCGGGATCATCGGCGCGAACGATGACTCCGCCGGGGCGCCGCACCTGGTCAACGGGAGCCTGGGCCAGCACCCTGCCCTCCTTGAGAACGACGACGCGATCCGCAATGTCCTCGACCTCTCCGAGCAGGTGGGAGGAGACCAGTACAGCCCTGCCCTCATCGGCCAGCCTTCGCAGCAGGGAGCGCAGCCACCGAACCCCCTCAGGGTCAAGACCGTTGAAGGGCTCGTCCAGGACCACGTTCTGCGGCTGGCCCAGCATCGCCGCCGCCAACGACAGGCGCTGGCGCATCCCCAGAGAAAAAGTCCTGACCTTGCGGTCCCCTACCGCCGCTATGCCTGTCTCTTCCAGGCTTTGGCGCACGCGGACCTCCGGAATGCCGCTGGTGCGGGCAATACCCATGAGGCACTGGAACCCTGTTCGGGAGCCCACCCAGTGGTCTGCTCCCAGAACCAGCCCCAGGCGTCCCAGCGGGTATGGCGACCTCCCCGGTGCGGCGCCGTCAACCCGGACCTCGCCTCCATCAGGACGCACAAGCCCGCCGATCGTCTTCAGCGCCGTCGTCTTGCCAGCACCGTTCGCGCCGACTAGGCACGCGACGAGTCCGTCAGGCACCTCAAAAGAGGCAGAAGACAGCCCACGTACACCGCCGTAATCCTTACTCACCTCACTCAGCGAGATCATTGCGCGCCCTCACCTCCTCGTGGCATCGACGGCTGAGCCATCAACACAAGCACACCCTCGTAAGTTTACCACCCGCGAGCTCATAAACGGCATCAGCGCTCCTCAACGTAGAATCGCGATGTGTGGCACAGATAACCGCGACGCCCCTTCTTCTCAGCTTGCTAACAACCGCCACTTCCGTGGACAGATCCAAAGCGCTAGTAGCCTCGTCAAGAACCAACACCGAACAATCCCTCAGTACCGCACGCCCGATAGCCAGTCGCTGGCACTGACCACCAGACAACCCCGCACCAGAGTCGCCTATAACGGTATCTAAGCCCATCGGCATCATCCTAACTTCCTGAGCTAACTCGACCACCTCGAGAGCCTCAAAAAGCAAATCGTCAGAAAAAACACCGTCGACGCCAAGGGTCAAATTGTACCTTAGTGAACCAGCCATAATCTGGGGCTCCTGGGAAACAACACCAAACAGGCTCCTCACAGACATCACCGTCAACTCGTCCTTACTCACGCCGTCAAATCTGATGTCCCCGCCTTCGATATCTTCGAGACAGACAATAGTGCGCAGAAGCGTGGTCTTTCCAGCACCAGTCCTCCCTTTAATTCCGATGAAATCCCCGGGTCTAACAGTCAACGACACGTCGCTCAGAACGGGGTAAGAAGAACCGCCATAACGCTTAACTACGTGAGACAAAGTCAGACTCTGAGAAAACGTGGCCGCACCAATCCCCTCAGAGGACATATCCCGTGAAATTTCCTGAGGTGCATGAAGCAGATCCCTAACACGCTCTAAAACGACGCCCGACGACAGAATCTGCTGAGCCGTATACGATATCATCATCGCAGAACCGAATAACGAACCAAGAAGTGAGTTGACACCCGCAATCAAACCGATAGACACAGAACCCTGAGTGAACCTGAACGCGCCATAGACGAGAATGCACAATGGCAACACTTGTTGCACAAAGACGCCGGCCGCCTGGAGCATAGCCTGAAAACGCAAAAACCTATACTCCCTAAATACTTCTTGGCCGAGCGTGAATCTCCAATTCGAAGAAATACGGCGTTCAGCTTGCGCCAGCTTTATAGCCTCCGCCGCTGAACATATCCCGACCAACTCGCTTTGAGCAGTACTCGCAGCGTTAACACTGGCGACCGACAGGTGGTACATCCGCCGACCGGAGAAGAAAAGAAATACCGCATAGGCTACTAGAAGCAAGCACACGTAAACGCCGGCCTCAGTCCACAACAACAACAGCACCACGACGTATACAACCGTCGAGGTAAGGTCGAACATCACCGTCAGGAGCACGTTAGACAGCAGATTCTGCACTACCTGAACCCCGACGATTCTATTGACTACATCACCGATTGACCGACCCTGCACGTATCGAAATGATGCATTAAGAAAGGCGGATAGCAACCGCACCCCGATAGACATTCGGAGGTCCGCACCCAGCTGAGCCGACGCAATCCCGCGCGAAAACATTGCTAGACCCGAGCCGATACCAAAGGCAAGCAGCGACAAACAGCAAGTAATAGCCGTATCTCTATCAAGTCCTACAGACATCCGACTAAACAATGTGGCAGTTAACCAAGCACCAAGTCCTGGTATCGCCTGGACTATAAGCGCTGCAGCAACCGAGAGGCCAAGCCTCTTTCTATCAACAAAGGGAATGAACACACCGCCAATCGATCTCATGCGACTAATGAGCGAACGAAGACGAGCCAGACGACCTACTCGCTCATAGTCGGTCCCAACAATCCTAATCAAAATCCCCGTAAACGAGCTCGAATATTCCTCGGGAGACACCATATACCGTCCCCTTTGGGGATCTACCACCGAAAATCCCTTACGACCAGCCCCCTCAACAACAACCCAATGCGAGAACCGCCAATGTACCATGCAAGGGCCCTCAAAGTCGTCGCGGCGAAAGTAACCAATGTCGTCTACGCTCTCGACAGCATAACGGACACCTAGACCTTCCAACAACTCAGTAATCGCCGCAACCGACGTGCCGTCTCTTCCCCAGCTAACCATGTCACGCAAGTTCTCCATCGAAGCACGTCGGCCAAAGGAGGCTAGCAGCATGCTGACACATGCAATGCCACAGTCTGTCTCAGACTGCTGAAAACGTACGAACGGAACGCGCCGAAAAGACATATCGAACCCCTCTAGACCTTTTCATAGTACCGCAGTGCTATTCCAAACTATAATGGAGATTGTGAGCACTAGTATCGAAGCAATCAACGTCAGCAACGGCGGCGCTAGACTCGATTGATAAGCCTGTTGACCATCGTCGCGAAAATGTTTCTTGTATGCTTCTATCGCCTCTTGACGAAATAGCTGCTCACCGCCCATCATTGAGAACACCCCAGCCTGGGAACATCGCCGCTAAGAACAAGTGGAAGGTCCCAACGACTATTACCGTAACGCATCAATGACAGGCCAATTCCCGAGATACCGGTCATTAGTCCAGGAACCTCCAACCCCCTCGGCACCCCGCACACGACACCGTCCCTATATGCCCGCGAAATAGCGGCATGCCAATAACTGTCTACTTGCCGAAGGTACTTCTTCGCATCAGATTCCGGAAATCCGCGTCCATCGCCATCCCCGTGGCGCGCGATACGGCCAAGTATCTCCAAGGTTCCGAGCTGGCCATGGCATAAAGCCATCGACGTAGAGAAATGGCTTCCTCCTTCTAGGATACTACGACAAACACTTTCCTCAACAGCGTCGAGCATATCCCCAACAATATCGGACCGAGGAACCAACTCCGAAGAATAGCCGTTCTCCAACAACCGGAGCCTTGCCAGGGCCACGCCAGGAGCGCCGTAGCACCACGATATCATTCCCGGAGACTCTGTTGACGATGAGAATTCATCCCTTAGATCTGGCCAGAATCCCCGAGCCGCGCGCCACCTCCTTTCGAATAGCATACCGCCGTCAATAAAGCTTTGAAATTCGGCACTACCGCATAGGACAGACGCGTCAGCCAACGCGCACACTATTCCGGATGCACCATGGGAATATCCCACCAGCGCGTTCTTTCCCATATGGTCCTGCTGCCACGAACACTCGCCGGAATTGGATCGTTCGGCGGAGGAACAGAGATGACGACCGTGAATCTCTACCAAGGACACTGCTCCTTCTCGGAGCTCGGGAATCGCGACATAGAGGCTGCGCATGGCTTCGATAAGCCCGGCGGAACCCGACACAATATCTAGAAATCGTCGATTGGGGCGCCTCATAAGCAACGCCTCCACAATAGCCGCAAGCGACTCGCGATAACGTCCGGTGTCATCGCCTAACATAGCGAATACGTGAGAAAGGAAATATATACCTCCTCCGATCGCGCCATACAGACCGACGTCATTGTACGGTGGGTGCTCGCCTGTGAATTTGGTCCCTGAGATCGACGCGGCCGCGCCTCTGAGAAATGTCGCGGTCTGGTCCGCCAACGACGTACTAATCTCCACGGCATCCGGTTCATCGAGCGCACATCCCATATACAAAAGTGCATAGCCGATCCCAGCGTTTCCGTTGTAGAGATCCATAGCAACAGGTTGCACCGACCACCTCTCATCCCCAACGACCGTTATAGAATACCAGCCTCCCTTGCTACCCAGTAACGCCTTCTCGCAGAGCCTTCGAGCTATTTGCCTTCCAGCGTCGGACGCCTTAATCTCGGCACCCACGGCGGTGTCTGTCTCCGGCCCGCTAAACCCACTCAGCAAGAAAGGCCGCAGGCGATCAGGCCTATCCAGGTCGTAATTCTCGCCAGCAACAGACGTCACATATGACGCACGAATAAACCACAATTGTCTTTCAAGGTCGGCATCGCTGAAGCCATTGATATGGTCCACCCACCATGAACACAGTTCTTGCTGAACCTCCGCAACAACTACGCCATCTGGATCAACAACCTCAGTCCCAGAGAAGGGAACCGAAAAATAAGGCACATCTAGTCTCCTCATCTGCTTGAGCTCACTGAACCAGATACGTGGATCCGCTAACGAGGGATAGCGCCAGACATAACTGAACAGTCGTTCAACCTCGGTTCCTTCCCTCATGTAATCTGGATGATTCGATGTCATAAGGAGCACCGAATACATCATCGTTCCTTTGAGGACAACCCGGACCGGAATTCCCGTCAACCTGTTAACATATCCATGTCGCTCCACCAGCCGACTCTTATCGGCACATATATAACGATACGCGATTTCGAATCCTTCAAGGACTTCCGATTCGTACTCTGACCAGTCACCCGTCTCGGATCCATAGTAAGGTGCATTCTTCTCTACCGCAATTTCTACCCGATCGTATTTGATTTCCGCCTCCATACTATCCACAGCAGGAATAATCGGAACATCAAAAGGAGTCTTCGTACCTTCAGAATACGCCGCACCCCAAACACGCGCCGCGTCATTGTTCTGATCGGTTGGCAGTATTCCGGTGTGAAGACAGTTGAAAGTACGGGCTTCGTGCGATATATCCGGGGCGAACGACACCTCGGTTCGCATAATCTTCTCGACTTGAGGTGCAAAAAGAGTCTCGGCGTCGATCAGAACCGGGTGCGGTCCGTGCGCCACAATGTTTTCGTGATGCAAATCGGTCAGTCCAAAGGCGTAGGCAGCCGCCAAGAGAACTCCTAACTCCTGATAGAATTGAGCGAATGCAAAATGCCCATCAACCGGCAGGTGCTCCACATACTCCTGCCAACCATATCCAGTCCCACAATAGCACGTTGGCACCTTTAGCGACAGATTCAAGTCGCTAGACATCTGAGCAATGTAGTCGAATAAAATCGCCTCTGCCTGCATCGGACGGGGCTTGTATACAAGGCCACCTCCGCCTTCAAAGTGAATTACGGAGACTGAGCGTCCACCGTTATGCTTGTCACCTGCCGAGAAAGAAACGCCCGAGAGGATACACGTGTCCAGCAACCTGCACGCGAATATTCCAGGCTCATCATTGAGAAGTCTCTCAAGCATTTCCCTCCTTGACTGTATAACAGCTAGCACTCTTGTAGTTAGTCTTCTGCCGAGCGTCGCGTACTCGTCAAAAAAGTGTTCGTAAAACGATCTGTTCAGCATCCTAGAATTGAAGTCGGCCAATGTGTAATGCGACCCGTCACGCTCGTGCTCGTACTTAGCGACATGCAACTCCAGAATCATAGTCTGTGTTACTAGCGTCTTCAGCTCGTTGTGAGGCGGTTCGCAGAACTCTCGGACAAACTTCGGGTTCAATTGGAGGTATCTAAAGCCGGATGCTGCTTGCTCAACTTCCGCGCCGAGTGCGTTTGCAACGTATTGCTCAAAAGGCCTGAGGAATACTTCTACAGCGTCCCTGCCGGCGTTGTTCTCTGCGTGAAGATGTTCCTCAGTCGGTGGCACAAGCTGCAGTATCCGGGTAAGCGTTGCCACCCAGTTCTCGTCAACATCCGAGTAAATACAGGTGTTGGAATCATACTCCACAACGCCTAGACGCAAAGAAAGATCGGTGGGCGAGTTGAACCCATACTCTCGAAGAAACAGAGACTCGTAGTCGTCGTCGCGGGGAGAATACTGATTCAGCAGCATCTTCATCCTCTCGGATCCCTTGTCCGTATCAACCGCCTCCGGCGCGACAACAATCCTCTCGTCTATGAACGCAGCCTTACGAGCGATAGCCCGGGTATCCATGTCTCCTCCTAGGAACTGAGTGGTGGCCATATGGTCGCTGGTTGTGTTTGGGGGCAACGACCGCTGCGCCGCCCCCAAACGCAACCTCGTGGAGACTGGGATCCAGCCTCATACCGGTGGCAATGCGCTGCTACCGCTCCATGGCGGAGCGTATTCAGCAGGTGCAGGTCACATATGCCGATGGACACGGAGTCTTGTTGAGCGTGACACAGTTGATGGCGGTATTCCCGCAATCTCCTCGGGTCAGGCCGCCGCAGCAGCCAAAGCTCCAATAGTCCTGGGAACCGGCACCAGCGGCCTCGGCAATATCAGCCAACGTCGACATGTCGAGTTCCGCCCGGCCGCTGGGGTGGTTTGCGTTGACTGTTCCGCCTCCTCGAGCGGAACGTTTGTATGGCGTCTTCCAGATCTCGGGGACTGTCACAATGATCACTCCTGTGGTAGCGCGTTGGGGTAAGCCAACGTAGGCTCACCCATCGGTGTATGGGATGCAACGCCGTAGTCGCAATTCTGTTCTCGACCTAGTTAGAAAGCCTAAGACGTCCAGTCCGTCGTAGGGTGCTCGACCAACTGCGGTGCGTGTATAAACCCGTCGTTGGCAGTCGTGAAACGCGTGCCCAGGGCGACGGTGATACATGATTACACCGGGTGCTGGAATTGTCTCTGACTCAATACAGCGTGCGTTTTGTTTGCTCGTTGATAAGTCGCTGCCTGCCCCCCCCTTCTCTGTCGATTACGTTCGCGGTCGTATTGTCGATAGCCACGGTTAGGTTCTGACGGGTGTTCCTATTCAAACGTTGCAGCACCCATTAGTTCCTCGGAATGCGCAGGTGCCAAACAGAGTGGTGCAAATATAGTTGAAGACTGTCCAAGCAACTGGCTCCCCCTTATCGGCGACATCAATGTTCTTAATCACGGAGTCTGGTAAGCTCGCCCTGCCAGCCGGGTTATACCCTTTGTGCAACACAACACGACGCTGCTTGGTTTGTGACGCTGTTTCCCAAGTCGTTATAGGTAGCGCGCTGCTTTCAGTCCGAGAGAGTTGCATCGATGTCATACGGAATCTCCTCCTAAAAGACTCACTCGAGTGGTATAGTAATCTTTTGCCTGTTGTCTGGTTCGTTAGCAGCATCCTTTGGTAAATGCTCCACACGTACCGGCGCAGGCGGTGGTGTCGAAGGTGAAGCAACCTACTGCCACCGTGATCCCGATTCCGATGGTCCAAGTCCCAGCCGGCGAAACGTTAGACCCAGCGCCACCAATTGCGCGCATCTGGTCGTCTGACAAGTCAGATCTTCCGCAGACCGACTCTGCGATACGCTTCTTGGTTCTTTGTCGACGCTGGCTAGGCGGCAAGTCGTCGTGACTGACTGTAGACATTCCAATCTCTCCTAAGTGTGACAGGTTAGACGATTTCGACGTCATTCCGATCGTCGCTCCTGAATGGTTATCCTAATTGGAGTTTTGATTTTACATCCTCGTACGTTGCCATCCCTCCTTCTTCTGGGTTGAAGTTGACGAGAGACACGGATGCGTCGTTCATTGAAGGTAGAATCAAGGTGTAGTCTTTCCTCAATGACGTAAGAAGTTCTTTGTATCTATCCTTTCTAGTCACAGGGCCACTGACAGCGGGTACTATATACGTAGGTGCGGCTGTGAATGCGACGGTCGCTAAGGCCAGATTACTGCTGTCGAGTTGCATTATCTTGGACATTGAATTGAGCGAAGCGGGGGCGACGAGGACTTTGTCTGCCCAGTATGCTAGCTCCTTATGAATGGCTCTGCCGCTCACTCCCCAGCTACTTTCAAGGTACGTTGGTTGGCCCGTTATCGCGGCCATCGCGTTGGGGGATAGGAACCGCTCGGCGCTCGGTGTCAGCACGCACCTGATCGATATGTCGTAGTCGCTTCTTAGCTGAAGCACCCACGTCGGCATCAACGCAGCTCCGACAGCTCCCGTAATTATTATTAGTAGATTCAACATGTTGTTCTCCCTCTAGTATCTCGTAATTGACTGACGACAGGAACAGTGGTTACACGGACTTCAGTGTCGGCCGAAGTTGTGAGCCTGGGGAACTGTCCTCGATGGTGAAGAACGACCAACGATGGATACACTGGACCGGGCATCTATTCGTTTAGTTTACCTAACTACTCTTTTGGTGAAAATTAACGCGCTTAAGGAGGAACGCGTTGATGCCACTTATGAACACAAGCAAAGGCGGTGCTGCAGCCATGATCATGTTATCAGGCACCGGTGGAACTGCCGCGAGCAATACATAGCCGGTCTGTGGAGAGTTGTTTAGGGTGGCGCTGACGAACAGTGCTACGTGTATGTAACTCGCTTTTTTTGCCCACCTAATTCTGAGTTGGTCAGCATTTTGCAGGGTCCACCACCAAGCGACGTGCTCCAGCGCGAACGTTAAGAACACGACAATAGCACCTCCTGCTTCTGAAGCATTTGGCAGTCGATGCTGTGACAGTCCCAGGCTGACGGCGTACGCACAACACGTCACGCCACCAACGAGAAAGAGAAGCCTTGCGACGGTTAGCCCTGAAGGGACAGATGTAGTCTCACTCGATGCTTGTGGCCCTATTTCACGGCTCATGGGTCATCTCTTCCTCCACGCAGGGTCGTTGGCGAAGACGTCGTCCCCTCCATCAGGTTGCCTTCAGCATAGCAACATGCGTCTGAGATCACAAGGGTTTGACGAGACTTGCCTCAAGTCTGACTCGTGCCGGTTTTAGTGACACTGCGTCAGGACTGGGGTTTTTCGTTGGCGCGGAGGGGTTTGGTTGGTGTTTGTGGGGACCTAGGGCGTGTTGTGTAAGTCGGGGTGGCGTCGGCGTGGTGTGTCAAACAGGGTGAGGCCTTCGGGGTATCACGGGTCGTGTGATAGAAGACTGTGACGCCTCGAAACGCCTCGGCCGGCTCCCGCGCTCACGCGCGGCCGCCTGCAGCGCATCGACCACGAGGGAGGTGCGCATGCGGCTCGCGATACCGCCCAGTCGATCAGGCGCCTGCTGTAGCAGTCGATGACGGTAGCCAGGTACAGGTTCGAGCCGTCGGCCAACGGCAGATAGGTGGGGGCACCTCCCACGCAGTGGGGGAATATCGCCCAAGTACTTGCGGTTGGGGGCATCCGCCGCGGGAGTCCCGCTCTAGCAGGTCGGGGTAGTTGGACGCCGACTGATCCCGGTGCGGTGGTACGCACCCGCCGATGCTTGCGGAAACCGACGATCGACGCGGCCCGCATCAGACGCGCCACCCGCCTTGCGGTTGATCTTCCCGTCGGCGCCCTTGGCGATCCCGTCGCCTGGTTCGGCGGCGGGTCCTGGGCGCCCCCATGGCCCAATCATCATCGCAATTCTGCCGGATCCGGACGGCCCGGGGCGGCATCGGCCGCAGCCCGCTCGGCTCGTCTGGGAGCGGCCTGTCCCCAGGCGTAAAAGGAGGACCGACCTACCCCCGAGCAACTCGCAAAGCCGCTCCCGCCCCATAGGTGGCTGCATGGTCGGCGACCAGAACCGGGAAACAAGGCTCTACCGGACCGGTCAACCCACGGCGAAACATGCTTGGCCGCCTACTGCAAGATCTCCCCCTCCCGAGCCAGCCTGGTCCTTCTCCGCCCGCAAGGCCGCGTTCTCCGCCACCCGGCCGGGCGACCCGCTCCTCCACCGACTCCCCAGCCTGCGCCAGTGCACCGTCAGCGCCGGCCTGAGCAGGTGGCGCCGTCCCGGTCTTGCCGTTGGACTTAAGCGGGCTGGGGGCCGGCGCCCCGCCCGGACCGGTCTTCCGCCCCGTGCCCCAACGGTGCAACCAACCGCGCAGCGTCCCGCGGGAGACCCCCAGATCCTGGGCAATACCACGCACGCATCGCCCCCGGTGTCGTCTCGTACAAGCCCACTGCCTGACGACGGAACTCCTCCGAGTAGCTCTTCATAGCCACAGGTCAGATGATCCCGCTCTCCCCAGCCACACAGGGACGGAATCAGCATGTCCAACAAACAGGGCCAAGACCCAACCGAACGTCGAAGTCCTCTGGGTCCAAGGCAGCCAGGGCTCGGCGGATCGTCGACTCACTCGCCATGGGACGGTCGGGGCTGATACCGAGGTCTTGCAGCTGGCTCTCGGTCAGATCGCGGGCGTGTTCCCAGATCGCCAACAGGGTGCCGCACCCGGCCAGCACCCCCACCGCCGCCAAAACAAGCAACACATCCAGCCGATGACGGCGCCCGCGCCGATCACGCGGGTCGGGAACCATGGCGAGCACCCCCGCCAGGGGCTGGCGCGACAGAGCAGAAGTGGGAGATGATGACATAGCGGCGCGACTCTCGAACAGGCAATGGCTAATTCGACATCCCCATCGTCGCCGGAAAATCAAGCCGCATCCCTGCAAACACACCGAAACCCCTAGACATCAGATAACCGGCGACCGGCTTTGCCGACACCCTGGGCGTCCACAAAGTCCTGCAACCCGGCCTGAAGCAACCGACGGAACACATCATCCTGAGCCAGGTCAGGGTCGGCCAACACTTCCGCGATCAGCATGGACACGGCAGACTTGCTTGTTGGGCATCCTGGGTGAACCTTCCTAGTGAGTCTTGGTCGAGAATCTGGGCTCCCACGATGCCCCCTACCAGAGGGAACCCCTCGCGGGAATTGCCACCACACTGCGAGACCTACCCTTAGCGTTTGTGCCACCCCTCATATTCAAGGAAGCCTCCATGTCGCAGCTCGGCCATGACTCGTCATCCAGCGCATTCCAGGATCGGTCGCGCACGGGTCGGCAGATCGCACGCAGGCCGAGCGCCGTGTCATCGCTGTCTTTCGCCGCCGTCGCCGCCGTGTGTGCGGTTCTCATCCGCCTGAACTGGGAGACCCCGCAGCGAGCACTGACGATCGCCGTCGCAGTCGCCGCGACATGCACGGTACTCGCAGCCGTCACGGGTCTTCGGACGCTGCGGATGATCACTGCCGTGGCGCTCGGGGTCATGGTGACGATTGCCCTCACTCGCCCCTCGGGCGCACTCGGAGCATGGGTCGTCGCTGCGATCCTCGTCTTCGTTCTTGCCGTGTGCCAACCCCAGTGGCTTCGCAGACGGCAGCCGCAAGGTTAAAACCGGATGCTCGCCGTATCCTCACTCGCCGCGATCACGGTTGAGGTGAGGGCGTCGGCTGAATCTGTTTCAGGCACCCGGTCCGACCACTACGCGGCAGCGCTCCTGGGCGGCGAGCTGGGCGGCCAGTGCGCGCACGTCGTCGGCGGTGACCGCGTCCAGGCGGCGCAGGTTCTCCTCCATGGAGCGCAGGCGGCCGGTGACGACCTCGGCGCGGCCCAGCCGCCCCATGCGGGCCAGAGAGTCCTCTCCCCCGAGCACCATGGAGCCGCGAATCTGCCCGCGGGCCCGCTCCAGCTCGCGCTCGGTTACGCCGTCGGCGGCCAGTGACTCGAACTCGCCGGCCATGACGGCCAGGACCTCATCGACGTCGCCCGGGGCGCAGCCGGCGTACAGACCGAAGGCGCCGGCCCCCGCGTAGGGGGTGTCGAAGGCGTAGGTGGAGTAGGCCAGGCCGCGCTTCTCGCGGATCTCCTGGAACAGGCGCGAGGACATGCCGCCGCCGAGGATGGTGGTGAGCACACTCATGGTCCAGCGGCGCTCGTCCAGCGCCGGAATGCCCTGGCAGGCGAGGTATACGTGGGACTGCTCGGCGTCGCGCTCCAACGTGATGTCGTGAACCGTCAGCTCTGCCGCGGGTTCGGTTTCGAAGCGGCGCGGGCGCGGGGCGACGACGCCGGTGGTGTCCCAGCCGGCGGCGGCCAGGTCGGCCGCGACCCGCTCGCAAATCTCGTCGTGGTCTACGGCGCCGGCGGCGGCGACCACGAGCGTGTCGGAGGCGTAGGTGCGCTGGTAGTGCTCCCAGACGGCGTCGCGGGGCACCGCCGACACGGTCGCGTAGGTGCCGCCGATGGGGCGCCCCAGCGGGGTGTCATCACCGAAGGTGGCGCGAGCGAAGGCCTCCTGGGCGATCTCGGCGGGGTCGTCGGCGGCGTCGGCCAGCTCAGAGACGATCACACCCCGCTCGGTCTCCACCTCTCCCGGGTCCAGGCGAGAGGAGGTGACCATGTCGGCGAGCACGTCCAGGGCGGTCAGGTCGTCCGGTCCCAGGACGCGGGCGTAGTAGGAGGTGTGCTCCTTGGATGTGGCGGCGTTGGACTCCCCGCCGATCATGTCGAATGCCTCGGCGATGTCGTGGGCGCTGCGCGTTGCGGTGCCCTTGAACAGCAGGTGCTCCAGGAAGTGGGTGGATCCCTCCTGACCGGTGCGCTCATCGCGGCTGCCGACGCCGAACCACATGCCCAGTGAGGCCGAGCGCAGCGCCGGAACGTGCTCGGTGATCACGCGCACGCCTCCGGGGAGGATAGAGCGACGGATGGTGGCGCCGTCGTCGACGAGGCGGAGTTCGGTGCCGGGGGCGCCGGCGGGTGCGCGGTCGAGTGCGGCTTCGCCGAAGCTGGTTTCGGGGCCGGTCGGGGCGGGAGTGGTCACCGCACGAGCCTAAACGACTGGCCTCGATGCGTCATTTCCACCGGTTTCGACGCGTTACGAGTGCCGGTCTCGGCGTGTTACGAGTGCCGGTCTCGGTGAGAGGAGAGGGCCGGGCTCCGGTTGATCGTCGTGATCGCGCGGAGCCCGGCCCTCGGTTGTTACCGGGTCAACCGGATTGGTCACTCCTCCTCGGAGGACTCCACGGTGCGCATGCGGCGGCGGCGCGGGCGGCGCTCACGGCGCTCGCCGTCCTCGTCGGTGCGCTCACGGCGGCGGCGCGGGCGGCGCTCACCGTCACCCTCACCGCGCTCGGCGCGGTGCGCCCTCGCCTCGTCCTCGGCGGCCTGCTGCTCCTCGTTGAGGACGGCGTGCAGGCTGAGCTTGCCGCGCTGGTCGATCTCGGCCAGCTCGACCTCGACCTTGTCGCCCACACCCAGCACGTCCTCCACGTTCTCCACGCGCTTACCGCCGACCAGCCGGCGGATCTGGGAGACGTGCAGCAGGCCGTCCTTGCCGGGGGTCAGCGACACGAAGGCGCCGAAGGTGGTGGTCTTGACCACGGTGCCGACGAAGCGCTCGCCGATCTCCGGCATCTGCGGGTTGGCGATGGCGTTGACGGCGTCACGGGCTGCCTCTGCCGACGGGCCGTCGGAGGCACCGATGTAGACCGTGCCGTCGTCCTCGACCGTCAGCTCGGCGCCGGTGTCCTCCTGGATCTGGTTGATCATCTTGCCCTTGGGGCCGATGACCTCACCGATCTTGTCCACGGGGATGTGCACGCTCAGCACGCGCGGGGCGGTCGGGGCCATCTCGTCGGGAGAGTCGATCGCCTGGGCGAGCACGTCCAGGATGAACAGGCGGGCGTCGCGGGCCTGGGCGAGGGCGCCGGCCAGCACGTCTGAGGGCAGACCGTCCAGCTTGGTGTCCAGCTGCAGGGCGGTGATGAAGTCACGGGTACCGGCGACCTTGAAGTCCATGTCGCCGAAGGCGTCCTCGCTGCCGAGGATGTCGGTGAGCGTGGCCCACTTGGTCTCGCCGTCGATCTCCTCGTGCATCAGGCCCATGGCGATGCCGGCCACCGGGGCGCGCAGCGGCACGCCGGCGTTGAGCAGCGACAGGGTGGAGGCGCACACCGAGCCCATGGAGGTCGACCCGTTGGAGCCGAGCGCCTCGGAGACCTGGCGGATGGCGTAGGGGAACTCGTCGCGGCTGGGCAGCACCGGCACCAGGGCGCGCTCGGCCAGGGCGCCGTGGCCGATCTCGCGGCGCTTGGGGGCGCCGACGCGGCCGGTCTCACCGGTGGAGAAGGGCGGGAAGACGTACTGGTGCATGTAGCGCTTGTGCTTGATCGGCGAAAGATCATCAACCTGCTGCTCCATGCGCAGCATGTTCAGGGTAGTAACGCCCATGATCTGGGTTTCGCCGCGCTCGAAGATGGCCGAGCCGTGCACGCGGGGCAGCACCTCGACCTCGGCGGCCAGGGTGCGGATGTCCTTCAGGCCGCGGCCGTCCATGCGCACGCCCTCGGTGAGGGTGCGGTGACGCACGAGCTTCTTGGTCACGGAGCGGAAGGCCGCCTTGAGGGCCTTGGCGTCCTCCTCGGCCGGGTAGGCCTCGGCCAGGTCGGCGAGCACCGCGTCGCGCACGGCGTCGGTGGCCTCGTCGCGGGCCTGCTTGCCCTCGGTGGCGATGGCGGCGGCCAGGTCGTGGGCCTCGGCGGCCTTCTCGACGGCGTCGTACTGCTCGTCGGTGTAGTCCAGGTAGAGCGGGAAGTCGGCGGTGGGCTTGGAGGCGTGCTTGGCGACCTCCAGCTGCGCCTCGCACAGAACCTTGATGTGCGGCTTGGCGGCCTCCAGGGCCTCGGCGACGACGGCCTCGGTGGGGGCGGTGGCGCCGGCGGCGATCAGGTCCCAGGCGTTCTCGGTGGCGCCGGCCTCGACCATCATGATGGCGACGTCGCCGTCCTCCAGCACGCGTCCGGCCACCACCATGTTGAAGGTGGCGCGCTCGAGCTCGGAGTAGCGGGGGAAGGCCACCCAGTGCCCGTCGATAAGGGCCAGGCGGGTGCCGGCGACGGGGCCGGCGAAGGGCAGGCCCGCGATCTGGGTGGACATGGAGGCCGCGTTGATGGCCAGGACATCGTAGGCGTCGTCGGGGTGGATGGACAGGACGGTCTCAACCACCTGCACCTCGTTGCGCAGGCCCTTGACGAAGGAGGGGCGCAGCGGGCGGTCTATCAGGCGGCAGGCGAGGATGGCGGAGGTGCCGGCGCGGCCCTCCCGGCGGAAGAAGGAGCCGGGGATGCGGCCGGCGGCGTACTGGCGCTCCTCCACGTCAACGGTGAGGGGGAAGAAGTCGAACTGATCCTTGGGGTGCTTGCCGACGGTGGTGGCCGACAGGACGGTGGTCTCCCCGTCCAGGTAGGCCATGGCGCTGCCGGCGGCCTGCTTGGCCAGGCGCCCGGTCTCGAAGCGGACCACGCGCTTGCCGAAGGGGCCGTTGTCGATCACGGCCTCGGCGGCCGTGACCTCGGGGTCGTCAAGGAACATATTTAGCGTGTCTCTTTCTATGTCGATCGTCAGGCCGGCCGTGGCCTTCGATCGAGGCCCACGGAGCTGCGCACGCGCTGGTCCGGAGGCCACCACCGAAAACCGACGGGCCGTGCCGTCCGGTTACCGGGTCTGTCCCGGCCACCGGGTCCACTCCCCCGTAGCTGCCTTCCCGGGCCGACGACGCCGCTGCAGGCGCGTCCGCATCCGGTAGCGCGGGCTGTTCCCGGAGCCGATCCGGGAGGGCGTGTTCAGCAGGGCACCTGTCGGCACCCGGGAAACGCACTGCCACTGCCACTAGCTTGAGGATGAACGGCTTGATCCTACCGTGGCGCCCGCGAGCGCGGGGGTCACGGAACGACCGGGAGACGTGAAATAGGACGCGCCCACCGGCTCGGGACCTTCGGGCCTTCCGCATGAGAACAACCTCATGAAATCGTTTCAAGCACGGGGTTGGCCCACGGCGGACCACCCACAGAACTCGCCATGCCAAGCTGCACCAAGGGAGCGCACTCAATGACCTACCGCATGATCTTCAACCAGACCGGCTACTTCGGACGCGGCGCCATCGCCAACATCCCCACCGAGATCACGGCCCGCGGCCTGAGCAAGGCGTTCATCGTCACCGACCCGGTCCTGGCGGACAACGGCACCGCCGCACGCATCACCGACCTGCTCGACAGCGCCGGCATCGCCTGGGAGATCTTCTCCGACGTCGTACCCAACCCGCCGGTGGAGAAGGTGCAGGCCGGCCTGGCCGCCTTCCGCAACTCGGGCGCCGACATCCTCATCGGCCTGGGTGGCGGCAGCCCGCAGGACACCTGCAAGGCGATCTCGGTGATCGCCACCAACCCCGAGTTCGAGGACGTGCTCAGCCTGGAGGGGGCCTCCCCCACGAAGAACCCGGGCACCCCCATCATCGGCGTGCCCACCACCGCGGGCACCGCCTCGGAGACCACCATCAACTACGTCATCACCGACACCGCCAACCAGCGCAAGTTCGTGTGCGTGGACCCGCACGACATCCCGGTGATCGCCGTGGTGGACCCCGACCTGATGGACGGCATGCCGCGGGGGCTGAAGGTCGCCACCGGCCTGGACGCGCTCACCCACGCCATCGAGGGGTACATCACCCCCGGCGCCTGGGAGCTGTCCGACGCCCTGTGCCTGCGCTCCATCCAGATGATCGCCAAGAACCTGCGTAAGGCGGCCGAGGGCGACGCCGACGCCGTGGAGCAGATGGGACTGGCCGCCTACATCAACGGCATGGCCTACTCCAACGTGGGCCTGGGCCTGGTGCACGGCATGGCGCACCCGCTGGGCGGGCGCTACAACGCCCCGCACGGGGTGGCCAACGGCATCCTGCTGGCTCCGATCATGGCCTTCAATGCCGAGTACACCGGTGAGAAGTACCGCGACATCGCCGAGGCCTTCGGGGTGGCCGACGCCCAGACCATGCCGCTGGACCAGGCGCGCCAGGCCGCCGTCGACGCCGTCGCCCAGCTGACCCGCGACCTGGGCAACCCCACGCGCATCAGCGAGGTGGGCGTGGATGAGTCCGGGATCGCCGCACTGACCGAGGACGCCTTCGCCGACGTGTGCACGCCGGGCAACCCCCGCCCGGCCACCCGGGAGGACATTGAGGCGCTGTACCGCTCGCTGCTGTGATCTGCCCCGGCGCGCCGATGCCGCCTGGTGGACGTCGGCGCGCCCCGCGGCAGTGGGTAGTGCCGCACCGTCGGGAAAATGTGCGAGCCGTCGGCCTGGAAGTACGAACTGTCAGGTGAAGGTACGCACCCACAGTTCCCCGCCCCACCGTAGTGGGCACCGCGGGTGCTAGGTGCGGGATCAATTCGCCCGGGATCCGGCAACGTATGGCCAGACAACCACCACGTGCAGGGCCCCGGCCTCCAATGCTGGAGGCCGGGGCCCGGACTTACGCGCAACTGGCGCTGTCGCTCAGCGGCGGATGCCGAGGCGGGCGATCAGCTTGCGGTAGCGCGTGATGTCCTCACGCTCGAGGTAGTCCAGCAGGCGGCGGCGCTTACCGATCAGCAGGTACAGGCCGCGGCGCGAGTGGTGGTCGTGCGAGTGGGACTTGAAGTGCTCGGTCAGGTTGGAGATCCGCTCGGACAGAATGGCGACCTGGACCTCCGGGGAGCCGGTGTCGCCCTCGTGGGTGGCGTACTCGGCAATGAGCTCCTGCTTGCGCTCGGGGGAAATCGACACGATGACTCCTGATTCTCGTTGCGCGGAGCGCCGGGGCTGGTTCTCCCGGGCTTGACACATCCGCGGCCGATCGACGGCTGGGCAACACTATCAGCCGATATGGCCCGGGTTCTCCCCGTGGCCGGTGGCATCGGGCACATGTTTCAGCCCGTCGGCGGCGCGCGGCTGCTACGCTGCTGTTACTCAGCTCACTCGCACCACCTATCGCCTCCGGCTTCCCTTCCAGTGTCCATCCGCCCTCCGGCTTCCCCAATCGGTCTTCACCAAGGAGTCCCAATGTCCCGCCCTGAGCCCCCTGCATCAGCGTCCCCGCGTAAGCGGCTACTCACCCTCGCCTGCCTGCTGACCGCCGGGCTCACGGCGCTCGCATCCTTCACCATCACCGGATGCGGTTCCCGGCAGTCCGCGCCGAGCTCAACCAACTCCGCGGTCCCGGTGTGCGCCCGCACGCTGTCCGGCACCCAGACCGTCGAGGTCGCCTTCGACGGCGAGACGTACCCGGTGCGGGTGCACGTGCCCGAGGGCGCCGATGCCACCACGCCGGCGGCGCTGGTACTCGATCTTCACGGCTCGAATTCCAATGGCACTGCCCAGGCAGGGATCAGCGGCCTGGACGCCGTAGCCGACGCCGACGCGGAGGGCTTCGTCGTCGCCGAGCCCACCGCCGCTATCGCCCTGGACACCGACGATCCGCTGCCTGACGGGAACTGGGCGTGGAACGTGCCCGGAGTGCCGACCACGGCGGGCGAGTACCCCGCCGACGATGCCCGGGATGACATCGCCTTCCTGACGGCGGTCATCGACACCCTGACCGAGCAGGCGTGTGTGGACCCCACCCGCGTGTACGCCACCGGGTACTCCGGCGGTGGTCGTATGGCCAGCGCCCTCGCCTGCGAGCGCCCCGACCTGATCGCAGCGATCGCGCCCGTGGCAGGGCTACGCGCCGGCAGGGCCGCCGCCGGTGACGTGGCCTCACTCGATCCCTCGACCTGCACCCCGGCGCAGCCGGTATCCGTGCTGACGTTCCACGGCACCGACGACGTGGTCAACCCCTACGACGGCAACGACGACCCGCGCTGGGGGTACGGCGTGGAGGCGGCCGTGAGCGCCTGGGCGCAGCTGGACGGCTGCAGCGCCGAAGCGACCACCGAGCAGGTGAGCGACCACGTGTCCCTGACCCGCTACGGCTCCTGCGAGGGCGGCACCGAGGTGGAGCTGTACACGGTGGATGCCGGCGGTCACACCTGGCCGGGCACCAGCGCCGACCTGTCCGCCCTGGGCACAGTCACTCAGGAGATCAACGCCTCGCAGCTGATGTGGGAGTTCTTCTCCGCCCGCCCGCGGCAGTGACCCCCCGCACGGAACGGCATACATAGCCGGGTGTCCCCGCCCTGAGGACGTCACCGGGCGGTGACGTCCTCAGGGCGGATGGGCTCGGGCACGGGCACGTTCAGCACCGCGGCGGTGTCGACTACGTCCTGACGCATCTGCACCAGCAGCGGCTCCAGGCCGTCGAAGGCGAGCATGGGGCGCAGCCGCTCCACCAGCTCGATCACCACGACCTCCCCATACAGGTTCAGATCCGCGCGCCCCAGGACATGCGCCTCCACGGTACGGTCGGGCACGTCGTCGAAGGTCGGATTGGTCCCGATCGAGATCGCGGCGGGCAGGCGCTCCTCCCCCGCGCCGCCGGCCACCCCAGCCTGTGGGGAGCGCACCAGCCAGCCCGCATAGACGCCGTCGGGCGGGACCACGCCGGCAGTGGCGGCGTCCAGGTTCGCGGTGGGGAAGCCGAGTTCGCGGCCACGGCGGTGCCCATGGATAACCGTGCCGCGCAGCCGGTGGACGTGGCCGAGGACCTCGGCCGCACCGCGCATGTCGCCGTCCTCCAGTAGTTCACGCACCCAGGTGGAGGACCAGCGGCGGCCGCTGGAGGCGACGACGTCGGCGACGATCTCCACGTCAATGCCATCGGCGTGCCCGATCCGGCGCAAGGTGGCGGCATCGCCGCTATTGCCGCGTCCGAAGCGCACGTCGTCGCCTACCACAATCGCACGCGCCCCGAGCACGCCCTCAAGCCAGTCGCGCACGAACTCCTCCGGCCCCTGGTCGGCGAAGTCGAGGGTGTAGTGGACCACGAGCACCGCGTCCAAACCGGTGTCCGCCAGGGACTCCAGCCGGTCTGCCAGCGAGGTGATCATGGGCAGCCGCGCCTCGGGGCGGTGCACCGCCACCGGGTGCGGGTCGAAGGTCAGTGCGATCGCGCGTGGCCGGCGTCCGTCGGGGGCAGCCGCATGGTGGGCGCGCTCAACAACCCGGGCGAGGATCGCTTGGTGGCCGCGGTGCACGCCGTCGAACACACCGACGGTGACGACGCTGCCGGGACCTGATGAATCCCTCAGGGCTGCGGGCACCTGCTCGGCGCCGTACCAGATCTTCACGGTGCGCCGCCTCAATCCGCGTCGCCGAGTTGCCACGGAATGCGGGCGATCGTGGTCTGGCTCAAAGGTGCCTCCTGGTTTGAAGGTGTCCGGGCGGGCTCGGGGCTACCCAATCAGTTCGGCAGTACGAGCACGGGGCGGGTGTCCCCTCCCTTGTGGGTCAACAGTGCCACGAGCCCGCCCGCAGGGTCGAACCCGGCGGCCACGCCCGGCGCGGCGGCCTTGGGGACAACCGGATGCTCCGGGGCCTGTGCCCGGTCTAGCACCGCGGCGGGCAGGCGCTGACCGTAGCGCAGTGCACGTGCCTCGGCCTCGTCCAGGTCCACGGCGGGAAAGCAGCGGCGGGCCACGGCGGCCAGAGGCAGCACGGGCAGGGCCTGCCCGGCGGCGACCACGGCGGACAGGGAGGCGATGGTGGCGGCATCGTCGACTGTGAAGGGGCCTGCCCCGGTGCGGCGCAGGGAGGTCAGGTGGGCCCCGCAGCCCAGGGCGGCACCGAGGTCACGAGCCAGGGCGCGCACGTAGGTGCCCGAGGAGCAGTGCACCCTCAGGTCGAGGTCAACCAGGGCGGTGCCGTCAGCGGCAGTGGAGGGGCGTATCTCGCCTACTCGTGTCAGGGCGTGAATAGTCACCGGACGTGCCGGCAGGGCAACGTCCTCACCGCCGCGCACGCGCGCGTAGGAGCGCACGCCGTCGATCTTGATGGCGGACACCGCGGACGGCACCTGCATGATCTCGCCGGTCAGGGAGGCCAGGGCGGTGTCGATCCGTGCGGTCAGGTCGGGGCCCGGCTGGCAGCCGACGGAGGATGTGAGCTCGCCGTCGGCATCCTCCGTGAGCGTGGTCTGGCCCAGGCGGGCCGTGGCCAAGTAGTTCTTGTCCGCGCCCACCAGGTAGGTCAAGAACCGGGTGGCGCGGCCGATGCCGAGCAGCAGTACCCCGGTAGCCATGGGGTCCAGGGTGCCGGCGTGGCCTACCTTGCGGGTAGCCGCCATGCGTCTGGTCATGGCTACGACGTCGTGACTGGTCACGCCGGCAGGCTTGTCCACAATCAGCAGGCCATCCGGGGAGGTGACGGAGCCGCGGGGAACGTCGATGCGGCGTCCGGCGGGTTGACCAGTGGTCACGCCCCGGTCTCCTCCTCGTCGACGTCGGCCTCGTACGGCTCGTAGTCATCGTCGTCTACGGCCTCGTAGTCGTCCTCGTCCTCGTCGTCGTCGTGGCGGTAGGGGTCGGCGTCGCCGGCGTAGCTGGCCCCCGCGTAAGTGCGCGCTATCTCCTCGTCCCGGGCACGCGCCTGTGCCAGGGCGTCCTCAATGGCCTGCGCCTGGGTGGGCAGGGAGTCCAGCTGGAAGGTGATCGACGGGGTTAGCCGGATGCCGAGTGCCCGGCCGACTTCCGAGCGGATCAAGCCGGTGGCAGAGCGCAGCGCGGCGGCGGTGTCCTGGCGCTCCTCATCGGTTCCGTAGACGGTGTAGAAGACGGTTGCCTGCTGCAAGTCGCCGGTCACGCGCACGTCCGTGATGGTGATGAAGCCGATGCGGGGGTCCTTGATTCTTCCCTGCAGGAGGCGGGCGACGGTCTCCTGGATGTGGTCGGCGACCTTGCGGACGCGGGCGGCGTCGGCCATTGGGGCTCCTTGCGAATCGAGTGCTGCGAGTGTCAGTGGATGAGTGTCAGTGGATGCTAGCGCGGCACGCGGAGGGTGACCGCAGCCGCAACCGGCGGACGGATTATTGTGCACCACCACCCGCGCAATCGCCAGGGGCAGGGCGGCGTCCCTTACCAGCGCCCGTCTCGCCTACACCAGTGCGGGCAGCCCGCCGGTGTTCGGCCCGGGCGGCCTCCCGGCGCGGGTGCCCGCCGCTGACGCGTGTTCATGATGCGCTGCGCGCTAACGTTCATGCCGATAACTCGACTCCTGCGGGTGCCGCTGCCGTGCGATCAGTGCGCGTGCACGCTGCCTTCCGCCGACTATGAAAGCCGCACGTGACTGACTCCACCTCCCCCGCCCCCGAGTCCCGCGCCGTCGGCGCGGCGACGCCCGCTCCGGCGCGAACTGCCGCCGGCACCGGTGATGCCCCGGGTGTGGCCATGGTGCTCTCCTGCTACTTGCTGTGGGGCCTGTTCCCGCTGTACTTCCACCTGCTGCACGCCGCCGGCAGCGTGGAGATCATCGGACACCGCCTGGTATGGACCCTGGTTACCTGCCTGGGGCTCACCGCTGTGCGCCGCTCCTGGCCCGCGCTGCGCGCAACCGTGACCACGCCGCGACTCTGCGGCACGCTAGCGGTCAGCGGTCTGCTGGTGTCGGTGAATTGGTTGGTGTACGTCTACGCGGTCAACTCCGGCCGCACCGCGGACGCGGCCCTGGGCTACTTCATCAACCCGCTGGTAACGGTGGTGCTCGCGGCGATATTCCTGGGTGAGCGGCTGCGCCGCGCCCAGGGTATCGCCGTCGGTATTGCGGTGGTGGCCATCATCGTGCTGGTGGTGGCCCAGGGGTCACTGCCGTGGATCTCGCTGTCACTGGCCCTGTCATTCGGCCTGTACGGGCTGGTGAAGAAGCGCGTGGGCGCACAGGTGGATGCGCTCACCGGACTCACGGTGGAGAGCGGCTGCATGACACCGGTAGCGCTGGCCTACTTCGCCTGGCTTTACGCCGGCGGGCACGGGGCGCTTCAGGGGGCGACGGCGTCTACGGGCCTGGCGGTGGGACTGGTACTGGCGGGCCCGGTGACGGCGACGCCGCTGCTGCTGTTCGCCGCGGGCACGCGCCGGGTGCCGCTGTCTATCGTGGGGCTCAGCCAGTACATCACCCCGGTCATGCAGTTCCTGCTTGCCTGGGCCGTGTTCCGCGAAGAGATCTCGCCGGCACGCTGGGTGTCGACGGCGCTCGTGTGGGTGGCTGTGGTCGTATTCGTCACCGACCTGCTGTGGCAGCTGGCGCGTCGGCCGCGCCCGGCCAAGCACTGAGGCTTCGCGGAGGACCGACCGCACCTGGTCCCGACCGATCAGGTCGAAGGCTCCACCGCAGGCCTCGGCGCACTTCACAACGTTCATCCCCCGGCGAATCGTGCCATCCGGGTCATGAGCGCGTCTGGCGGTTCGTACCTTCGCGCGACGATACGTACCTTCCGGTCAATGTGATGTCTCATGACTTCTGGGACTGTTGGATCTCATGACATCTGGGAGTGTCAGAAGTCGTGAGATTCTGGGAGGCCCTGGGTGGGGT
>NZ_PIZC01000054.1:17789-20503 GCF_019325145.1 Actinomyces sp. 594 | reverse complement strand
GGCCAAGCCGAGTGACACGCCCGACGCCGCGGCCAAGCCGAGTGACACGCCCGACGCCGCGGCCAAGCCGAGTGACACGCCCGACGCCGCTCCAGAGCCAACCGGTGAGGGCACGCGGGGCTTGGCAGACGCCGACGCCGAGGAGTCCGACCAGCAGCCGCAGGCGCCCGCACCGCCGCGTGCTCCGCACGCCCACCCAGCACCGTCTGAAGGAGAACCCGAATGACCGCGCCCGGCTCCAACCCGCACCTGCCCGCACCCGAACGGCGCACGCCGGTGACGACTTACCGGCTGCAGCTGGGTGAGTCTCTTACATTCGCGGACGCCCGCGCCCTGCTGCCGTACCTGCGTCAGCTCGGGGTGACCGACCTGTACCTCTCCCCCGTGCTGGCCGCCAGCCCGGGATCCACCCACGGCTACGACGTCGTCGACCACACCCATATCAGCGCCGTGATGGGAGGGCGTGAGGGCCTGGAGGAGCTCGCCCGGGAGGCTCACGCGGCAGGTTTGGGCATCGTCATCGACATCGTCCCCAACCACATGTCGGTGCCGACTCCGGCCTGGCACAACCCGCCCCTGTGGTCGGTGCTGCGAGACGGCACCGACTCCCCCTATGCAGCCTGGTTCGACGCGCCTGCCGGCGACAAGCTGCTGATGCCCGTGCTCGGCCAGCGCATCGGGCAGGTCCTTACCGACGGCGAGCTGACCGTCGAGCGCCTGGCCGTTCCCACCGAGCCGGAGCGGGGCGAGCAGTGGGTGCTGCGCTACTACGACCAGGTCTTCCCGCTGGCCCCGGGCACGCATGACTTGCCGCTGCCGGAGCTGCTTGGCCGTCAGCACTACCGGCTCGCCTACTGGCGGGTGGGCGATGAGGAGCTCAATTACCGCCGCTTCTTCGACATCGTCACCCTGGCGGCGGTGCGGGTGGAGGATCCGGAGGTGTTCGCCGGCTCCCACGCCCTGATCCTTGACCTGCTGCAGGACGGCACCATCGACGCGCTGCGGGTGGACCACCCCGACGGCCTGGCAGACCCCGAGGGCTACCTGGAGCGGTTGTCGCGGGCCACCGGCGGCGCCTGGATCGCCGCGGAGAAGATCCTCGCCCCAGACGAGTTCCTGCCGCAGTCCTGGCGGACCGCGGGCACCACCGGCTACGACGCCGCCTGGCGTATCGACCAGCTGCAGGTCGATCCCGCCGGGGTCCGCACCCTCGGCGCCCTCATGCGGGAGCTGACCGGGAACGTGCCGCTCGACTACGCCCGTGTCTCCGGTGACGCCAAGCGGGAGATCATCGCCGGCTCCCTGGCCTCGGAAGTGAACCGGCTCGTGGACCTGCTGCACGCGTTCACCTCCCGGGACCTGTACCTGTCCGACCACACCTTCCGCGATCTGCGTGCCTGTGTGGTGGAGCTCCTGGTGGCCGCGGACCGCTACCGGGCCTACGTGCTTCCGGGACGGCAGGCCGACCCGGAGCAGGCCGCGGTGCTGCGGGAGACCGCCGAGCGGGCACGCGCAACCCTGGACACCGACCAGTACCCCACGCTCGACCTGGTGGTGGCGATCCTGCTGGGCGAGCAGGTCGGCGCCGGCGAGCCCTCGGACACGCCCGAGCGGGCGGAGATCATCACCCGGTTCCAACAGGTGTGCGGCGCGGTAACCGCCAAGGGGGTGGAGGACACCACCTTTTACCGGTGGACGCACCTGACCAGCCTGACCGAGGTGGGCGGTGACCCGGCAGGCTTCGCGCTGCCCGCCGATGAGGCGCATGCGTGGGCCCAGCGCGTCCAGCATTACTGGCCCGCCACCATGGTCACCTCCACCACCCACGACACCAAGCGGAGCGAGGACGTGCGCGCCCGTATCGACGTGCTCGCCTCTTACAGCAGCGAGTGGGTGGAGCTTGTCCACCGGCTGCGTGACCTGACCGCGGGCATACGCCCCGCCGACCTGGACGGCGTCACCGAGAACCTGCTGTGGCAGACACTCTGGGGTACCTGGGCCCCCGGATCGGCCGACCCGATGACCGGTGAGCGCCTAGGCGCATACCTGATCAAGGCCGCGCGCGAGCAGAAGTCTTGGACCACCTGGACGGCGCCGGACACCGTGCGCGAGGATCAGCTGGCGCACTACGCGGCCGCCCTAATGGCCCGCGCAGACGTGGCGGAGGAGCTCAATGAGTTCGCCGCGCTGACCGCCCGCGCCGTACGCGACACGATCCTGGCGAACAAGGCGATGACACTGACGTGGCTGGGAGTGGCCGACGTCTACCAGGGCAGTGAGGTCACCCGCACATCCTTGGTGGATCCCGATAACCGCCGCCCGGTCGCCTACGCGGGCGAGGCCGGCTTGCAGGCCGCGCTGGAGCGTGTCTCACAAGCGCCGACAGATGCGGCGATGTCACTGGATGACGCCAAGCTGCGGCTGACTTCCCAACTGTGCCGCCTACGCGCGGATAGGCCCGACACCTTCGTCGGGAGCCGCTCCGGCTACCGGGCGCTGCCGACTACCACGGCCTGCGCCTTCGCCTACGCCCGCCTGCTGGACGAGGAGGCTGACGTCGTAGTGGTGGTGCGGCGCCTAGGCCGTCGCCTGGAGCGGCTCGGCGGCTGGGGCGACCACACAATCGTGCTGCCTCAGGGCAAGTGGACCGACGTGCTCACCGGGGCCGAGGTTACCGGGGGCACCAGGCTGCTGGGTGAGGTGGTCGGGGACGA
>NZ_PIZC01000054.1:13272-17472 GCF_019325145.1 Actinomyces sp. 594 | reverse complement strand
GGCGCTGTGCCCGGGGATACAGCCCGGGCACAGCGCCGGGCCGAGGACCGGCGACCGCCTTCTACCGGCGCGCTGGCTACTGACGCGCGGAGGCCTCGGCCTCGGGATCGCCATCCGCATGGTCGTCCCGCTCCGAGCGCAGGGACCCCAGCCGCTCACGCAGGGAGGCGACGCCCGTCTCCGCGCGGTGCTTGAGCTCCAGTGCACGCACCAGGCCGGCGTAGACGCGCGGCCGCACCGGCACGTCCCAGGGGCCGGGGATGGCGACGGTGCCCTCGGCGGTGAACTTGCCCTTGAAGGAACCGACGCCGTTGAGCTCGGGGGTGCGCTCGGATCCGGCGCCCATCAGGTCCCAGGTGCGCACGCCACGCTCGCGCAGCCAGCACCCCTCCTTGTAGAGCAGCGCATCAGCGGCACGGCCTCGACGCCCCTCCGCGGTTGAAGCCGCATAGTAGCGTCCGGCGCCGTCGCCCCACACCGTGTCGATACTCCAGGCCAGCGCCTGGCCGCCATTACGGCGGGCCACGTAAAGCCGGCAGTGGTCCGGGCCGAGCGTGCGCAGCATGGTGCGGTAGGTCTCCTCGGGCGCCGCGTGGAACCCGTCCCTGTCCCCCGTCTCCAGGAGGATCTGGTAGAGCTCCGCGAATACCTCCTCGGCGCGGTCGGTCTCATCGTGATAGGTCAGCTCCGTGTTGCGCAGTGCCTTGCGCACGTCGCGACGTCCCCGCGGCTTGAAGGAGGCCAGGAAGGCGTCGTCGTCGGGGCGGTCAAGATCAAGGATCACGGTGTGGTCGTAGGCCATCGTCTGCAGCAGCTCGTGCAGGCCGGGCGCCGGATGGGTGCAGTGCAGGCGTACGAATACGACCGCGGGATCGTGAAAGCGAACCCCATCGGTCAGCAGTTCACGCAGCTCTGCCTCCTCGGCGGCGCTGGGCTCCTGGCCGAGCCATACCGGAGCGTGCCTGGCCCACAGGTAGGGGAAGCCACGCACATTCATCCGGGTCAGCGAGATCAGGGCCCGCGGCTGGCCGGCGGCCGTCTCATAGACCAGCCGCCCCCACGGTTCACGCCCGTCCATCGCGGCGTCGAATGCGTCCCATGCAGCTGTCTGCTCAATGGGCAGCGTGGTGCCGGCCTCCTCGGCGATGCGGCGGAATGTCTCCCAGTCGATGCGCCGCATGGAGCCGCGGGATGCGAGCGGGGTGGCGTTCTCGGGCAAGGTCATGGAGTGCGTTCCTGTCCTGTTTGCTTGGCTAGTAGTGGCGCCGCCGCGAGCTGTGCCCGCCGGCCGGTCTCACGATAGACCAGTAGCACAGGCTGCGGGACCGTTGCGGTCGTGAAACGTGTCGGCCGACCGGCGCGGCGTGGCAACACTAGGCGTGCAGCAGCGCCGGTAGCCTGAAGCAGTGGCAGACATTCACCGCGTGCAGGCACATGACGCCGCCGCTTCCACGATGCCGGAGCGCTTCCGCTCCGCGCTGGAGTCACTGCGGGAGACGCCCCGGCCACGCGGGCTGGTCCTAGAAGAAGTTCCCGCGCCCGCACGATTGGCCCCCTATGCCGCCGCGCTCACCGCACAGACGGTGCAGACCGCAGCGGGTACGCCGGCCGCCTCCGGGCGCTTCGTGGTGCTGCATGATCCCGGTACGCAGGCGGCCTGGGACGGCGATTTCCGCCTGGTGGTGATGGTGAGCTCACGCATCGACGACGAGATCGGCACCGACCCGCTGCTCGGTGCGGCAGCCTGGTCCTGGCTGACCGACGCACTGGATCACGCCGGCGCGGGCAGGCGGGCACTGGTGGGCACGGTCACACGGGTGCTTTCGGACACATTCGGCGGGTTGGAGCTGACGGACGCGAGTGCGCAGGTCGAGATCAGAGCCTCCTGGACGCCGTCCACCCCTGATCTGTCCGCGCACCTGCTCGCCTGGTACGAGTTGATTCACTTAAGCGCCGGGCACGAGCCGGAGACGGCGGTGCCACTGAGCCTCGCGGGAGCCTCGAGGTGACGGGACGAGCGCAACCGCGGCCCGCCGTCGTCCGGGGCACGACGGATGCCCCGGTACCGCCAGAGGCCGTGATCGCCTACCCGCGGCCCGCGGAGGGACTGCCCCCGATTACGGACACCCCCGATGCGCTCGCTCGCGCAGCCGCCGCCCTGGCTGCCGGAACCGGGCCAATAGCCGTCGACGCCGAGCGCGCCTCCGGATTCCGCTACGGGCAGGATGCCTATCTGGTGCAGCTGCGCCGCGAGGGCACTGGAACCGTGCTGGTGGATCCGCTGGGTGCGGGCGACCTCTCCGCCCTGGCCGAGGCGCTGGACGGTCCGGAATGGGTGCTGCATGCCGCCGACCAAGACCTCCCCTGCCTGACCGCACTGGGACTACATGCGCGTTCCCTGTTTGACACCGAGCTGGCCGCGCGCATGCTAGGCCGCCAGCACGTGGGCCTGGGGGCCGTGCTCGAGGAGACGCTGGGACTGCGACTGGCCAAGGATCACGCCGCGGCCGACTGGTCGACTCGGCCGCTCCCGGAGTCGTGGCTGGTCTACGCCGCACTTGACGTCGAGCTGCTCCTGCCGCTGCGTGATGCGCTCGCGCACGAGCTTGATGCGGCGGGCAAGGCGCAGTGGGCCGCGCAGGAGTTCGAGTATGAGCGCACCCACCCGCTGCGCCCGGCCCGGACCGATCCTTGGCGGCGCACCCCCAGGTCCGGACGCGCGGTTCGCAGCCCGCGCTCGCTGGCGGTACTGCGCGAGTTGTGGACGGCACGCGAGGAGCTCGCCCGGGAGCTGGACGTGACCCCTTCCAAGGTGCTCCCGCACCGCGCCCTGGTGGCAGCTGCCGTGGCCCAGCCCTCGTCTCGCCGCCGCCTGGCCTCGCTGCGGGAGTTCTCCTCCCGATCGGTACGCGACCACCAGGAGCTTTGGTGGAGTGCGGTCGAGCGCGCAATGGCGCTACCCGAGGATGAGCTTCCCCCTTTGCACACGCCGCTCGCGCCCGGCGAGCTGCCCCAGCCGCGCTCCTGGGGCCGGCACCATCCGGAGTCCGCCGAGGCGTTGGAGCTGGTACGCAGTGCCGTGCGCGCCCGCGCCGAGCAGTTGCGCCTGCCACACGAGCTCCTGCTGGGCACCGACGTGCAGCGGCGCCTGGCGTGGGAGCTCGGCGAGGCGCGCGCCGCCGGGGAGCAGGCAGACGCCTCGCCGGCCGCGATCTCCACCCGGCTGCAAGTGCTGGGGGCACGTCCCTGGCAGGTGGACCAGGTCTCGGCCCCGCTGGCCGCAGCTCTGTCATAGCTCTGTCATAACGGCTCGGGCAGGCTCAGCCGCTTGCGCGCCTGCGCCCCTCACCAGCCCACCGGGTGGAGCGGCCGCACCGGGGCGGGCGGCTCTGGTCACCCCTGGGGCACAGCACCGCCTGCACGGTGCGGTGCCGAATTACGTGCTCAGTGCACGGTGAAGCCGTGCGCCCGGAAGATCTCGCGAGTGGACTCCACCTGCGCCGGCTCCGGCGGGCGGGTGTCACGCAGCTTGTACTCCAGCTTCAGGGCGTCCCACTTGTCAGTCCCCATCTGGTGGAAGGGCAGCACCTCCACGCGGGAGACTACCGGCCGCCAGCGCTCCACAATGCGGGCGACGTTCTCCACGTTCTGCGGGTCGTCGGTCAGCCCCGGAACCAGCACGAAGCGCACCCAGGTCTCGATGCCCTTGGCGGCCAGCCGGTCACCGAAGTCGATGGTCGGGGCGAGTTCGCGGCCGGTGACCTTCTTGTAGGTGTCCTCGTCCCCGCTTTTCACGTCCAGTAGGACCAGGTCGATGTTGTCCAGCATCTCGTCAGAGGCGTGCTGGCCGAGGTAACCGGAGGTGTCGATGCAGGTGTGGATACCCATGGCCTTCGCGCCGGCGAGGATGCGTCCGGCGAAGGCCGGCTGCATGAGCACTTCCCCGCCGGAGAGGGTGATGCCGCCACCGGTTGCCTTGAAGACGTTCCGGTAGCGCCGGATGCGCCGCAGGATCTCCTCCACGTCCACAGGCTCTCCGTCACGCATCAGGAACGTGTCCGGGTTGTGGCAGTACAGGCAGCGCAGGGGGCATCCGTTGAGGAAGATGGTCATCCGGGTGCCCGGCCCGTCGACGGCGGTGACCAGCTCCCAGGAGTGAAGTGACCCCAGGGTGCCATCACGCATGCGCGCGAGCCGCTC
>NZ_PIZC01000054.1:5755-12953 GCF_019325145.1 Actinomyces sp. 594 | reverse complement strand
GACGGGCGGCCGGGGCCAGGAAGTCCTGGTCCCGGCCGCCCGTCCGCTTCGGGGTGATGGTCTCAGTCATCTGAGTCCCTCACCGGTGGCGGTTCAGGCGCCGGCGTGGAAGGTGCGGTTGAGCACGTCAAGCTGCTGCTCCCGCGTCAGCTTGACGAAGTTGACAGCGTAGCCGGAGACACGAACCGTCAGGTTGGGGTAGTTCTCCGGGTGCTCCATGGCGTCCTCGAGGGTGGAGCGGTCCAGCACGTTGATGTTCGCGTGGTACAGCCCCTTGACGCCGCCGTTGTCGTCGCGCTGAGCCTTCATGGACTCCAGGCGCTCTTCGTACGTGGCCATAGCAGGCCCCTTTCTGAGTGAGGTGAGGTGTTTGTATTCGAATGGTCTAGTGCCTCGCGACCACCTGGGCGGCGGAATCAGACCTCGGCGCCCTCGTCGGGAACGAAGCCGGCGTCGAGGATGCCCACCAGGTTGGCCACGCGCTCGTCGAGCGTGCGGCCCAGGCCCTGGGGCGTGATCGTGTTGGTCAGGGAGATGCCGTCAAGGGCGTCGTTGTAGTCCAGCTTGCCGACGCTGAGCATGGAGGCCACCATGCCGTGGGTGTCCATGCCGTTCTCCGGGTTGGCGCCCGGGGAGAAGGGCGTGCCCTTCTTGTGGCCGGAGGGGAAGGAACCGGTCGCCTTGCCGTAGACGACGTTCGAGGTGATGGTAAGCACGGACTGGGTCGGGATCGCGTCCCGGTAGAAGGGCTGCTCCTTGATCTTGGACATGATGGTGTGTACCACGGTGGCCGCGATCTCGTCCGCGCGGTCGTCGTCGTTGCCGTAGATCGGGAAATCGCCCTCGGTGACGTAGTCAACCACCAGACCGGTCTCGTCGCGTACCGGGGTGACCTTGGCGTACTTGATGGCGCTCAGGGAGTCGGCGACGATGGACAGTCCCGCGATGCCGCAGCCCATGGTGCGCACGATCTCGGAGTCGTGCAGCGCCATCTCGATGGACTCGTAGGCGTAGCGGTCGTGGCAGTAGTGGATGATGTTCAGCGCCTCGACGTAGGTGCCGACCACCCAGTCGAGCATCTTCTCGTACTTGTCCCAGACCTCGTCGAAGTCCAGCGGGGCGTCGCCCTCAACACCGGGCAGGCCGGTGACGACCTGCTTGCCGGTCATCTCGTCACGGCCACCGTTGATGGCATACAGCAGCGCCTTGGCGGCGTTGACGCGAGCGCCGAAGAACTGCATCTGCTTGCCCACCCGCATCGGGGACACGCAGCAGGCGATGGCGGCGTCGTCGCCCCAGTGCTCGCGGATCTGCTCGTCGGCCTCGTACTGGATGGCGGAGGTCGTGATGGAGATCAGCGCACAGAAGTCCTTGTACCCCTGGGGCAGGTCCTCGTTCCAGAAGATGGTGATGTTCGGCTCGGGGGCGGGACCGAGGTTACGCAGGGTCTGCAGCAGCCGGAAGGAGGTCTTGGTGACCAGCGGGCGGCCGTCCTCACCGAAGCCGGCGTCCGACCAGGTGGCCCAGTAGGGGTCGCCGGAGAAGATCTGGTCGTAGTCGGTGGTGCGCAGGAAGCGGGTGATGCGCAGCTTCATGACCATGTTGTCGATGAGCTCCTGGGCGCGGGACTCGTCGATCACGCCGTTCTTCAGGTCGCGCTCGAAGTAGATGTCCAGGAAGGCCGACAGGCGGCCGATGCTCATCGCCGCGCCGTCCTGGGACTTCACCGAGGCCAGGTAGGCGAAGTAGGTCCACTGGACGGCCTCGTGCGCGTCCTTGGCGGGGCCGGAGATGTCAAAGCCGTAGGAGGCGGCCATGTTCTTGAGCTTCTTCAGGGCCTTGATCTGCTCGGAGTGCTCCTCGCGGTAACGCGCCCAGTGCTCTGAGAAGGGCTTGTCCACCACGGCGTCCTTGGCCTTCTGCTTGAGCTCGATGAGGCGGTCGACGCCGTACAGCGCCACCCGGCGGTAGTCGCCGATGATGCGGCCGCGGCCGTAGGCGTCGGGCAGGCCGGTGATGATGTGGCTGGAGCGTGCGGCCCGGATACGTGGGGTGTAGATGTCGAAGACGGCGTCATTGTGCGTCTTGCGGTAGCGGGTGAAGATCTTCTTGACCTCGGGGTCGACCTCCTTGCCGGCCTCCTTGATCGCCTGCTCCACCATGCGCCAGCCGCCGTTGGGCATCATGGCGCGCTTGAGCGGGGAGTCGGTCTGCAGGCCGACGATGACGTCGTCGTCCTCACTGATGTATCCGGCAGGGAACGCGTCGATGTCCGACGGGGTGTGGGTGTCGACGTCGAGGATGCGCACCTTGCGCTCCTCGGACAGGTAGTTCTTCTCCAGGGTGTCCCACAGGCGCAGGGTCTTGTCCGTGGCGCCGGCGAGGAACGATGCGTCGCCCGTGTAGGGCGTGTAGTTGCGCTGGATGAAGTCGCGAACGTCGACGTCCTCGGCCCACGGTCCCGTGGCGAAGCCCTCCCACGCGTCGCGGCTGGTGGTCTCCTCCGCCGTAGCGGATGCTGTGACCTCGGTGGTCATCCGTGCCCTCCTATAGGGTGGGTGGCCCGGGCCACCCGATTGCTTGCGCCCTTGTGAGGCGCGGCGGTACATCGTTGCGCCGTCGACACCAGCCTAGGCCAGACGTCCCGGCTTGTGTTAGGTCGCCCCAATGCGGCCCGGTGGGATCACTCACAGGCAAACACCAGCGGCCACCGAGTTAGGACTTAAGTCCCCGCCGTCGTTGCGGGGTGTGCGCGCCCGCACCTCTTCAGGCCTCCGCCACGCCTAGCGGGGCGCGGCGGAGTCGGCGCGACTGCGCGGGGCGTCGGGCTTGCGCGACGGGCACAGCGCCAGATCGCAGCACCAGGCCACGGCACTTGACCGCAGCACGAGCGCCCCGCCCCGCGCCGGTCCAGGCAAGCCCCGGAGCCCGTCCGAGACTGGGCTCACAGCTGCGCACAACCAGTGCAAGTCCTCCAGGCGTGGGACTGGCGTCCTAGACGTCCTAGACGCGGAGCAGCTTCCGTGCGGCGGCGCGGATACCACCCGGGTCCATGCCGAACTCGGCCAGCAGCTCGCCGCGCTCCGCCGTCGGCAGGAAGCGACGCGGCACCCCCAGCCGGGCCACCCGCGGCACGCGCTCGGCGCCGTCGGCGAGCGCCGCATCCTCAACTGCGTCCCGCAGCTGCGAGCCCATGCCTCCCTCAACCAGGCCGTCCTCCACCACGAGCGTGCCGCCCGCGGCGCGCGCCAGCTCAACCAGCGCGGGCGGCACCGGCACGGGCCACCGCGGACAAACCACGCGCACGGCCAGCCCCTCTGCGGCCAGGCTCCGGCCGGCGTCGAGCACGCTGCCCGCCATGGCCCCGACTCCGACCAGCAGCACCGGCCGCTCCCCCGCCGTGTCGAGCAGGACGTCCACGGCGCCGAAGGGCCCGCCGTCCTCCCCCACGGTGCGCACGGCCGGCAGCGGAGCGGGCAATGAGCCCTTCGGATAGCGCACCACCGTGGGGGCGTCGTCCACCCCGACCGCGTCGCGCACGGCCTGCCGCAGCGTGTCCTCGTCACGCGGGGCCGCCAGGTGCAGCCCCGGCACGTGCGCCAGCAGCGCCATATCCCACATGCCATTGTGACTGGCCCCGTCAGTGCCGGTGATACCGGCCCGATCCAGCAGTATCGTCACGCCGGCCCGGTGCAGTCCCACGTCCATTAGCACCTGGTCGAAGGCCCGGTTCAGGAAGGTCGCGTACAGGGCTACCACCGGGTGCATGCCCGCGAAGGCCATGCCGGCGGCGCTGGTGAGTGCATGCTGCTCGGCGATACCGACGTCGATGACGCGCTCCGGCAGCGCGTCCGCCATTGGCTGCAGGCCCACCGGCTGCTGCATGGCCGCGGTGATCCCGACGATCCGCTTGTCGGCGCGCGCCAGCTGCAGCAGCTCCTGGGCTACGACGGCGGTCCACCCGAACCTGGAGGGAACCACTGGCAGTCCCGTCTCCGGGTGAATGCGCCCGACTGCGTGGAACCGGTCTGCCGCGTCCTCCTCCGCAGGGGTGTAGCCGCGACCCTTCTGGGTAATCACATGCACGATCACCGGCTCCGCGTACTCGCGGGCGCGGGTGAAGGCGAACTCCAGGGCGGTCTCGTCATGCCCGTCGACCGGGCCGGTGTACTTGATGCCCAGGTCCTCGAAGAACGCCGAGGGCACCAGGATGTCCTTCAGGCCGCGCTTGAGCCCGTGCAGCGCCTCGAAGGCGGCCCGCCCCGGCGCGCCCTGGGACAGCAGGGTGTGCTTCACCCCGGCGAGCATGCGCTCGTAGCCGGGGTTGGTGCGCAGGGCGTCGAGGTGGTGGGCGAGCCCGCCGATCGTCGGTGCATAGGACCGGCCGTTGTCGTTGACCACGATTACCAGGTGCTTGTCCGCGGAGTCGGCGATGTTGTTCAGCGCCTCCCAGGCCATACCGCCCGTCAGTGCACCATCGCCGATAACCGCCACGATGTGCCGCTTATCGCGGCCCTGGAGGCGATTGGCGCGGGCGATGCCGTCCGCCCAGGACAGGGCGGTGGAGGCGTGCGAGTTCTCCACGACATCATGGATGGACTCGCCGCGGGAGGGGTACCCGGAAACGCCGCCGCGCTCACGCAGGCGGCTGAAGTCCTGGCGACCGGTGAGCAGCTTGTGCACGTAGGCCTGGTGGCCCGTGTCAAAGACGATGGTGTCGCGTGGGGAGCGGAATATGCGGTGCAGCGCGAGGGTGAGCTCGACGACCCCGAGGTTCGGCCCCAAGTGGCCGCCGGTGCGCGCCACCGTGGCCACGAGGTAGCGGCGGATCTCCTCGGCCAGCTCCTCCATCTGCTCGCTGTTCAGGCGCCGCAGGTCACCGGGCCGCCGAATACCGGACAGCAGGGGCGTCGCGGGGAGGCTCACCAGCTGTTGTGCGCCGCGCTCCTGCGCACCGGACGTGGCAGTGTCTTCACTCATCGACGCAGCTCCTCCTGGTGGTGAACTCCGGTCTGACACGGCGTCCGGGCGCGCCGTCGGAAATGCCTCTCAGCATATGCACATCCGCCCGGCCCCGGCGCCACGACCCGCAAGGACTCGCCCGCAGGGCCCGCGGAGCACGTAATGTTGGCTCCTGACCGTATCTCCCGCCCGCAGCCCGGGCGGGTGGCGGCAGCCGCACCGCCCTCAGGAGGAACGATGAGCACGACAGCGCCTTACGGGACCTGGCCCTCGCCGATCACCCCCGGCACCATCACCACCCGCACCCTGTCCCTGTCACAGGTGCGAGTGGACGGCGGGGACACCTACTGGGTGGAGCAGCGCGCCTCACAGGCCGGGCGCCAGGTACTGCTGCGTCGTGACGGAGACGGGCAGATCGGCGAGGTGCTGCCACTGACCCCGTCCGACGAGCTGGTGGACGCCCGCACGCGGGTACACGAGTACGGTGGCCGCGCCTACGCCGTAGACTCCGGCATCATCGTCGTCTCCCACGCCGGTGACGGGCGGCTGTATCGCTATGACGTCGCCCACCGCCTGCGCGGCCTGGTGCCGCTGACCATCTACGGCGACGTCCGCCACGGCGACCTGGAGATCGACACGGCGCGCGGCCTGGTCTACGCCGTACGCGAGGACCACCGGGGCGAGGGGGAGCCGGTCAACTCACTGGTGGCGATCCCCCTGGACGGCTCGGGAGCGCGCGACGACTCCGCCGTGACCACGGTGGTCTCAGGCACGGACTTCGTGGTCTCCCCAACCCTGTCTCCCGACGGCGAGCACCTGGCCTGGATCACCTGGAACCACCCCGGCATGCCGTGGGACAACGCCACGCTGCACGTCGGCGACTTGCGCCCCGACGGCACCATCGGCTCCCAGGCCGTAGTGGACGGCGGCACCGGCTACTCGGTGTCCGAGCCGCGCTGGACCGAGGAGTGCGAGCTCGTGCACGTTTCCAATGCATCGGGCTTCTGGAACCTGTACCGCACCGAGGGCTTCCCGCGTCGCGGCACCAACCGCGAGGGCTGGACCGAGTCCTTGCGCACCCGCCCCCTGCACCCGGTCGACGCGACCTTCACGTCTCCGGCCTGGGTCCTGGGCCCGCACCACTTCGACGTGCTTGACGGCGAGCACCTGATCGCCTCGTGGGCGCGCGACGGCGTGTGGCACCTGGGTACCGTCAAGCTCTCGAACGGTGAGCTGGAGGAGTGGAACGTCGGCTGGCAGCCACTGGGGAACGTCGCCTCCTCCGCCGGGCGCGTGGTCATGCTCGCGGGCAGTGAGACCGAGCTGCCCAGCATCGTCGAGGTGCGCGGCCAGGAAGTCGAGATACTGCGCGGCTCGGGTGACTTCAACGCCTATGACGCCGGTATCTCCTTCGCCGAGCCCGTGTCCTGGCCCACCACCGACGGCGCTACCGCGCACGGCTTCTTCTACCCGCCGGCATCGGCCGCCTACGTGGGCCCTGAGGATGAGCTACCGCCCCTGATCGTGGGCGTACACGGCGGCCCCACGGCGATGGACCGGGCCGGCTACGACCTGCGCATCCAGTTCTGGACCAGCCGCGGCTTCGCCTACCTCGCCGTGAACTACCGGGGCTCAACCGGCTACGGCTCGGACTACCGCCGCCTGCTGAACGGCAAGTGGGGGGTCTACGACGTCGATGACGTCGTCTCCGGAGCGGAGTTCCTGGCCGCCTCCGGCAAGATCGACCCTGCCCGTATCGCGGTGCGCGGCGCTTCCGCCGGCGGGTTCACGGCGCTAGCGGCGCTGGTCCGCTCCGAGCTGTTCAGTGCCGGCACCTCCCTGTACGGCGTCGCCGACCTCGCGCAGCTGGCCCGTACGACCCACAAGTTCGAGTCGCACTACATCCAGCGCCTGGTGGGCGCCGAGGACCTGCATGATCCGGTTTACGCCGAGCGCTCGCCGCTCAGCCACACCGACGCCATTCACGCCCCGCTCCTGCTTCTGCAGGGCAGCGCGGATCCGATCATCCCGGCGGAGCAGGCCACCAGCATGTACGAGGCCGTGAAGGCCAAGGGCCTGCCGGTGGCACTGGATGTGTTCCCGGGCGAGGGTCACGGCTTCAACCTGGCAGCGAATGCGCACCGGGCGCTTCAGGACGAGCTGAGCTTCTACGCCCAGGTGTGGGGACTGGACTCGCCGACCACCGAGCGCCTGGCCATCAGCGTCGACAACCTCA
>NZ_PIZC01000054.1:0-5444 GCF_019325145.1 Actinomyces sp. 594 | reverse complement strand
GGGGAAGCCGCCCGGGACGCCGGCGGCCCGGCGGCAGCGCGGCCGGGCCGCCGGTTCGTTGATCCGTCTAGGAGCGATCGCGGTGAACGCTGTTTTGAATGGTGTCGGAGATATCCGTGATGCGCTCGGCGTTGGTCACGATACGGCGCGGGTCGGCCAGCCAGAGCTGTATCCCGCCCACCAGCGGCAACAGCACCGGCAGGTACCACAGTGCCGTACCCCATTGCGACCAGGCGGTGCCGGCGAAGCCGGCGAGGTTCGCCACCAGCAGCCCCAGCGCCTCCAGCAGCAGGCAGGCCCAGCCCACGCGGCGCATACGGCGACCGTTGTGGGCCACGGCCACTGACAGGAGCAGGTAGCCCAGGCCGGCGAGCACACTGAGCGCGGCGGGCAGTCGGCCGCCCGCACCCGCCCGGGCAAGGGTAATGAACGCGGGAACCAGGATCACCAGACCGAATACCGCGAATACACCGACGAGTGCGCGCCCCCAACCATGCGCAGGGCGGCGCGTATCGTTCAGAGCCCGCGGCTGGGAAGACTCATCCATGCAGTAACTGACCTCGTGTTGAACTGCGGGCCCGTGGCTCGGACCGGGAAACCGGACGACGCCCTGGCGCTGGTCCGGCCCTGTGACGTTACCATTCCCGCATGACTGAGATTATGACTTCCAGCCTGCTGCCCACTGCGGCGGGCGGCGACGTCCTGGTCCTGGCCGCCCGCACTGACGCCGACGCCCCGGTGCTGCTCACCGCGGGCACCGGTGCGGAGCAGACACCACAGTTGCGTGGACTGCCGGATTTGCTAGGGCCCCTGGGCTTCACTGCCGCCATCGACACGGTTGTCCGGATACCCGCGGCGGCGCTGGACGGCGACCGGAGCGACCTCGCCCCGACTCTGCTGGTAGTCGGCACCGGTGATGCATCCGACAGTGCCGCGTTGCGCCGGGCCGCGGGGCGCGCCGCGCGCGAGCTGGCTGGCACGGGACATGCCGTCTTCGCCCTGCCCGCGGATACCGCTGAGCGGCTGGCCGCCGTCGCCGAGGGCGCCCTGGAGGGGGCTTACGCGTGGTCGCGCCGTGTTCCGGCTTCAACCGCTCCCCTGGCCCGCGTCACGGTGTTGACGCCACTGGCTCCCGCCCCGCGCTCACTGCTGCGGCGCAGCCCGGAGGACTCCTCCGCACCGGTGCTCAACCGGGCACGCATCCTGGCCGAGGCCGTTGCAGAAGCCCGGGACCTGGTCAACGATCCGCCCGCCCGGCTCACCCCGGCCGCCTTTGCCGATCATGCCCGCCAGGCCGCCGATGCGGTCGGCGGGCGTCAGGGCCGACTGGACCTTGAGGTCTACGACGACAAGCGGCTGCTGAAGGAGGGATTCGGCGGCATCTCAGGGGTGGGGCAGGGATCCGTGCACCCGCCCCGGCTGGTCCGCCTGGAGTGGAGCCCTCGGCCGCGTCGCGGCAAGGTGGCGCACGTGGCCGTGGTTGGTAAGGGCATCACGTTCGACTCCGGTGGTCTCTCGCTCAAGCCCCCGGCGTCGATGCCCGGCATGAAGTCGGACATGGCCGGCGCGGCCGCGGTGCTGTCCGCCACCTTGGCAGCAGCCCGCCTGGCCCTGCCGGTGAGGGTGACCGCCTGGCTCGCCCTGGCGGAGAATCTCCCCGGTGGCTCCGCGCAGCGGCCCAGTGATGTGGTGACCATGTTCGACGGCAGCACGGTGGAGGTGACCAACACCGACGCGGAGGGGCGGCTGGTAATGGCAGATGCCCTGGCGGCGGCGGTCGCACAGGGGCCCGACGTCGTACTGGACGTCGCCACGCTCACGGGCGCCCAGATCGTGGCGCTCGGAGACCGAACCGCCGCCGTGATGGGCGACGCGCGGGAGGATGTCATCGCCGCCGCCACGCGTGCCGGCGAGGACTTCTGGCCCATGCCACTGCCGGAGTACCTGCGGGCCGGCCTGGACTCGCCCTTCGCCGACCTGCGCAACGCGGTGATGGGCAGCAGGGCCGCCGGCATGCTCGTAGCGGGCCTGTTCCTGCGCGAGTTCGTGGGCGACACTCCGTGGGCGCACCTGGACATCGCCGGTCCCGCCTACAACGAGAAGGCCGCCTGGGGACTGACTCCGCAGGGCGGTACGGGCTTTGGCGTAGCCACGCTACTGGCCTTCCTGGAGGACCGCGCCGCTCAGCCGGGTACCGCCGAGCGCTGAGCCCGCAAACACGCCCTCGGCGGGTATGTGATGCGTCTGGCGATGACGTAGGCTGTCTGGGACTCTGGTCCCCGGTTGCGACACGGCGCCCGCCGCCGGCCGCCTGTGCCAGCCGCCAATCACGTCGGTGCCGCACGCCGCACCACCGGCTGGCCTCCAGCCAAGCCACCAACTAGCCACCCACAAGGAGTAATCACATGACTGATGCCAGTGCTGTTGACGGGACTAATGCCGCTGAAGGCAGGCTCTATGACATGGTGGTCCTGGGCGGCGGCTCAGGAGGCTATGCCGCGGCGCTGCGCGGTGCCCAGCTGGGGCTGAGCGTGGCACTGATCGAGGCGGACAAGGTGGGTGGCACATGCCTGCACCGCGGCTGCGTGCCCACCAAGGCACTTCTGCACTCGGCGGAGACTGCCGATGCGATCCGCGGGGCGGCCGCCGTAGGCGTACGGGCCGCCTTCGAGGGCATCGACATGCCTGCCGTCCAGGAGTACAAGAACAGCGTCGTCACTCGTATGTACAAGGGATTGCAGGGCCTGGTCTCCTCCCGCGGCATCGACCTGGTCAGCGGCTGGGGCCGTCTGGTGGCGGCCGACGCCGTGGAGGTGGCGGGCAGGCGCTACCGGGGGCGGAACGTGGTTCTCGCCTCCGGCTCCTACCCGAAGACCATCGGCCAGGAGATCTCAGGGCCGGTTATGACCTCCGAGCAGGCTCTGGAGCTTGACCACGTCCCCGCCTCCGCGGTGATTCTGGGCGGCGGAGTGATTGGCGTGGAGTTCGCCTCCGCCTGGGCGTCCATGGGAGCGCAGGTCACCATCATCGAGGCGCTGCCGCACCTGGTTCCCAATGAGGACGAGGCGATCTCCAAGCAGCTTGAGCGCGCCTTCCGCAAGCGGAGGATCGGCTTCCGTGTGGGCACACGCTTCGAGTCCGTCGAGCGCACGGGTGATGGCGTCAAGGTACGCACCGCCGACGGTGCTGTAATCGACGCCGAGGTGCTGCTGATCGCCGTCGGCCGCGGTCCGGCAACGGCGAATCTCGGATATGAGGAGGTTGGGGTCGCTATGGACCGCGGCTTCGTGCTCACTGACCCGTACGGCCGCACAAATGTCTCCGGGGTGTGGGCCGTGGGCGACATCGTGCCCGGCGTGCAGTTGGCGCATCGCGGCTTCGCCCAGGGCATCGCCGTCGCCGAGCGGATCGCCGGCATGGATCCCGAACCGGTGGACGATGTCAAGGTCCCCAAGGTGACCTTCTGCGAACCCGAGATCGCCTCCGTGGGGTTGTCCGAGGCCCGGGCCGCCGAGCTGCACGGCGCGCAGAACATCGTGACCAGTCAGTTCAACGTCGCCGGGAACGCCAAGTCCCAGATCCTGGGCACCCAGGGGTTCGTGAAGCTGGTGTCGTTGAAGGACGGGCCGATCCTTGGATTCCATGCCATTGGAGCGCGTATGGGCGAGCAGGTTGGCGAGGGGCAGCTGATTGTGTCCTGGGAGGCCGACGCCAACGACGTCGCCTCGCTGGTGCACGCACACCCCACGCAGAACGAGACCATCGGCGAGGCTGCCATGGCTTTGGCCGGCAAACCGCTGCACAATCACGGCTGAGGCTGTCGCGGCCACGAACCTGCAGAGGCGCCGAAGTCGGTCGCAGCACTCGGCCAATGCACTCAGGTATTGAAACCAGTCATCACACCTACCAATCACAAGAGACGGAGATTCCATCATGTCCGAGCCTGTAAAGATGCCCGCTCTGGGCGAGTCGGTCACCGAGGGGACTGTTTCCTCCTGGCTGAAGTCCGTGGGTGACACCGTTGAGGTCGGCGATCCGCTGCTTGAGGTCGCCACTGACAAGGTCGACACCGAGGTCCCCTCCCCGGTGGCCGGAACCCTGCTCGAGATCCGCGTTGCCGAGGACGAGACCGTCGAGGTCGGCACTGTGCTGGCGATTGTGGGCGAGGCCGCCGAGGGCGGCGGCGGAGCCGCGCCGGCGCCGCAGGAGGCCGCCCCAGAGCCCTCGGCTCCTGCGGCACCCGCGGCACCTGAGGCACCCGCAGCGCCCGCTGCCTCTCCACAGGCAGCCGCCGTCCCGGCGGAACCCGTTGCGGCGCCGCCGTCGGCCGCGTACGTCACGCCGATTGTGCGCAAGCTCGCCCGGGAGCGTGGCGTCGACCTCGCCGAGGTAACCGGTACCGGTGTGGGCGGGCGCATCCGCAAGCAGGATGTGGAGGCTGCGGCCGCAGCCAAGGCCGAGGCCGAGGCTGCCGCCCAGCAGGCAGCGGCGGCGCCCGCTGAGGCGGTGGCCCCTGACGCCCCGGCGGGCGCGACGCAGTCGCGCGGTGCGCAGGCCGCAACCGACAGCGAGCTGCGCGGCCACACCGAGAAGATGAGCCGGCTGCGTCGGATCATCGGCGAGCGCATGATGACTTCGCTGCAGACCTCCGCGCAGCTGACCACCGTCGTTGAAGTGGATGTGACCCGGATTGCCGCCCTGCGCGCGCGGGTGAAGGACGAGTTCCTGGCTCGCAACGGCACCAAGCTCACCTACCTGCCGTTCTTCGTGGCTGCCGCCACGGAGGCGCTCAAGGCGCACCCGAAGATCAATGCCACGATCGGGGACAACCAGGTGACCTACCACGATGTGGAGCACATCGGCATCGCGGTGGACACGCCCCGGGGCCTGTACGTGCCGGTGGTGAAGAATGCCGGCGACCTGAACATCCCGGGCCTGGCCAAGCGCATCAATGACCTGGCGGCCCGCACGCGAGACAACAAGGTCGATCCGGGTGAGCTGTCCGGCGCGACCTTCACGGTGACCAACACCGGTTCCGGCGGCGCCCTGTTCGACACCCCGATTATCAACCTGCCCGAGGTGGCCATCCTCGGACTCGGCGCGATCACCCGCCAGCCGCGCGTGGTCAAGGACGCTGATGGCAACGAGGTGATCGCGGTGCGCTCGGTGTGCTACCTGTCGCTGTCCTACGACCACCGCCTGGTTGACGGAGCGGATGCCTCCCGGTACCTCATGACCGTCAAGAAGCGCCTGGAAGAGGGTGACTTCTCCGGCGAGCTGGGCTTGTAACACATCAGCCGCATACGTCGGCACCTGCTGAGACAAGGGTGGGGCCCGCACACAGCGCGTGCGGGCCCCACCGCTGTGATTCGAGGGTTGTCGGCGTGAACGTGGTGCCTTGGGGCGGAGTGTCGGGGCCTACTGGCCGGCTCACTCGGCTACTG
>NZ_PIZC01000053.1:0-5848 GCF_019325145.1 Actinomyces sp. 594 | reverse complement strand
GTTGTGTGTGTGGTTGTGGGTGGGTGGGTGTGCCGGCGGTGTCCTACTCTCCCGCCCGCCTGTCGGGGGCAGTACCATTGGCGCTGGGGGGCTTAGCTTCCGGGTTCGGAAATGGGTCCGGGCGTTGTCTCCCCCGCTGTGACCACCGGCACGACCCACCCGCCCCCAGCCACACGCACTAGCCTGCGTGCCTGCCCCCCGCTGTGCGGGGTGGTTTGGGTCCGGTGTCGTACCCCAGCCAGCATCCCCCCGTGCCGTGGTGCTGGCCGGGTGGCTGGTTGCTGGGTGTCGTGGTTCCTCTATGCTCGTGTCCCGCCACACCCCGCACCCCCCGGGTACCCCGTTGCTGTCGGGGGTTTGGGGGTGCCTCGGTTGTGGCGTTGCGTGTTGTGCCTGCTTGGTGGGCTTGGCTGGTCGTGGACCGTACAGCGGACGCCCCCCCGGGCATGGGGGGTGGGTTGAGTGCGTGCGTGCGTGCTTGTGCTGCCTGCCCTGCACGTGGCCTGCTTGTGTGGGGTTGGTTTTTTGTGTTGTGTTCGGCTGTTGTTAGTACCAGTCAGCTCGCAGCAGGTTCACCCGCTTGGTGGGGCTGCCTGCTTCCACGCCTGGCCTATCGACCCAGTAGTCTACTGGGAGCCTTCCGCGCCCCCCGGGCGGGGGGCGCGCGGAGACCTTATCTTGGAGACGGTTTCCCGCTTAGATGCCTTCAGCGGTTACCCGGCCCGAACGTAGCCAACCAGCCGTGCCCCTGGCGGGACAACTGGCGCACCAGAGGTTCGTCCGTCCCGGTCCTCTCGTACTAGGGACAGGCCTCCTCAAGTCTCCTGCGCGCGCAGAGGATAGGGACCGAACTGTCTCACGACGTTCTAAACCCAGCTCGCGTACCGCTTTAATGGGCGAACAGCCCAACCCTTGGGACCTGCTCCAGCCCCAGGATGCGACGAGCCGACATCGAGGTGCCAAACCATGCCGTCGATATGGACTCTTGGGCAGGATCAGCCTGTTATCCCCGGGGTACCTTTTATCCGTTGAGCGACGACCCACCCACACGGGATCGCCGGATCACTAGCTCCCACTTTCGTGCCTGCTCGACCCGTCGGTCTCGCAGTCAGGCCCTCTTGTGCGCTTGCACTCGACACCTGGTTGCCGACCAGGCTGAGAGAACCTTTGAGCGCCTCCGTTACTCTTTAGGAGGCAACCGCCCCAGTTAAACTACCCACCAGGCACTGTCCCTGGCCCGGATCACGGGCCGAGGTTCAGGCGCACGCCACAGCCAGAGTGGTATCCCAACAGCGACTCCGCCGGCACTAGCGTGCCGGCCTCACAGTCTCCCACCTATCCTGCACAAGCCATGGCGGGCGCCAATACCAAGCTATAGTAAAGGTCCCGGGGTCTTTCCGTCCTTCTGCGCGTAACGAGCATCTTTACTCGTAATGCAATTTCGCCGAGCTCGTGGTTGAGACAGTGGAGGAGTCGTTACGCCATTCGTGCAGGTCGGAACTTACCCGACAAGGAATTTCGCTACCTTAGGATGGTTATAGTTACCACCGCCGTTTACTGGGGCTTGGGCTCACCGCTTCACACCACGAGGACGTGGCGCTGACGGATCCCCTTAACCTTCCAGCACCGGGCAGGCGTCAGTCCGTATACATCGCCTTACGGCTTCGCACGGACCTGTGTTTTTAGTAAACAGTCGCTCCTCCCTGGTCACTGCGACCCTCACCCCTAGCCCGCAACGGGGCTTCAGGGCCCGGGCCCCCCTTCTCCCGAAGTTACGGGGGCATTTTGCCGAGTTCCTTAACCACGATTAACTCGCCCGCCTGGGCATACTCTGCCCGACCACCTGTGTCGGTTATTGGGTACGGGCGGCGGACCACCTCGCGCCGAGGCTTTTCTAGGCACCACAGGATCACCCCACTATCCCCCACCCCAACAGGCAGGGTCACCATCACGCCTCACCCAGCCCCCCACCCCAAAAGCAGGGCAGGAAGGGCGTGGCGCCCGGATTTACCTGGGCGCCGGGCCACACGCTTGAACGGGACAAGCCATAAGCCCCGCCGGGCTACCCTAGTGCGTCACCCCTGTTAACACGCTTGCCTACCAGCACGGAGGACCCCCAGACCCCAAGCCGCCCCCCACACCCGCCCCGGCCGGCCGGCCCCGAAGGACCAGCCACCCGGCAGCAGGAAAAAAGCAGGGGACGCAAGGGCGTGGGTTAGCACCCGCGCGTCAGCACTGGCGGTGGACCGCCGGTACGGGAATATCAACCCGTCATCCATCGACTACGCCTGTCGGCCTCGCCTTAGGCCCCGACTCACCCAGGGAGGACGAACCTGCCCCTGGAACCCTTGGTCATACGGCGCCGGGGAATCCCACCCCGGTCTCGCTACTCATGCCTGCATTCTCACTCCCGCGCCGTCCACCCGAACGGTCACCCCCGGGCTTCACCCGGCGCAGGACGCTCCCCTACCGCCCAGGCACCACCCAACAGCAGCACCCGGGCCCGCGGCTTCGGCGGTACGCTTGAGCCCCGCTACATTGTCGGCGCACGACCACTCGACCAGTGAGCTATTACGCACTCTTTCAAGGATGGCTGCTTCTGAGCCAACCTCCTGGCTGTCACCGCGACCGCACATCCTTTCCCACTTAGCGTACACTTAGGGGCCTTAGCCGGCGATCTGGGCTGTTTCCCCCTCGACCACGAAGCTTATCCCCCGCAGTCTCACTGCCGCGCTACCCCCAAAACGGCATTCGGAGTTTGACTGGCATCAGTAACCCAGTAAGGCCCCTCAGCCAACCAGTGCTCTACCTCCGCACGGGAACACGCGACGCTGCACCTAAATGCATTTCGGGGAGAACCAGCTATCACGGAGTCTGATTGGCCTTTCACCCCTACCCACAGCTCATCCCCCCCGTTTTCAACCGAGGTGGGTTCGGTCCTCCACACGCTCTTACACGTGCCTCAACCTGGCCATGGGTAGATCACCCCGCTTCGGGTCCAGAACGCGCCACTAAACGCCCAACCTAGGACTCGCCCTCGCTACGGCTCCCCCACAACGGGTTAACCTCGCGACGCGCCCTGACTCGCAGGCTCATTCTTCAAAAGGCACGCCACCACCCGCCCCACACGCCCAAAAGAGCGGCGGGACAGGCCCTGACGGCTTGCAGGCGCCCGGTTTCAGGTACTATTTCACTCCCCTCCCGGGGTACTTTTCACCATTCCCTCACGGTACTAATCCGCTATCGGTCACCAGGAAGTATTTAGGCAGCCAGGTGGTCCTGGCAGACTCACGCAGGACTCCACGGACCCCACGCTACAAAAAAGGGGAAAAACACGCCCCACGCGCCACCAGCAGGTTCAGCCTACGGGGCTATCACCCTCTACGGCCCCCCTTCCCAGAGGATCCGGCTACCCACCAGCAAAGCACGCGGGCCCACGGCAGCAGGCCCCAGGCACGCCCCACAACCCCGCAGCCGCAACCCCTGCCGGGTACTCACACGACCACGGTTTAGCCTCATCCGCCTTCGCTCGCCACTACTAACGGAATATCTTCTCCTACGGGTACTGAGATGTTTCACTTCCCCGCGTAACCCCCCGCCCCCTATGAATTCAGGAACGAGTGACACGGCACAACCCGTGCCGGGTACCCCCATTCGGAAACCCTCGGATCACAGCCCGCAAGCCGGCTCCCCGAGGCATATCGCAGGCCGCCACGTCCTTCATCGGCCCCTGGTGCCAAGGCATCCACCGAACGCCCATAAAAACAACACAAAACCACGCGCGCACCCCCGCCAGCACCAGACGGCGCCACCAGGACCGCGCGCGAGCCACAGCAAAACACAGCAACCACAAAAGCAAGACAAAACAAAACAAGCAAACACTCGAAACACTCGCGTCCGCTATACAGTTCACAACCAGCCAGCCCACAGCCCCACCACCACCAGCCAAGCCGGCACCAGCAGGACCCAGGCACAACCAGGGCGCGCAGCCCCGGAACCCGACAGCATGCCACCCCCCAGCCACCCCCCACCCCCCAGCACAGGGAGAGCAAGAAGCAGCCAAGGAGCCCCACCCCCAGCCCGCCGCCGCCAGCAGGCCCCACCAGGCACCAGCCCAGCAAGACCCCAAGCACGACAACGACGAGCCACAGGAAGGATGCTTGCCTGCCCGGCCGGCGCCAAGAAGACTCCCTAGAAAGGAGGTGATCCAGCCGCACCTTCCGGTACGGCTACCTTGTTACGACTTCGTCCCAATCACCAGCCCCGCCTTCGACCGCTCCCCACAGGGCCACGGGCTTCGGGCGTCACCGGCTTTCATGACGTGACGGGCGGTGTGTACAAGGCCCGAGAACGTATTCACCGCGGCGTTGCTGATCCGCGATTACTAGCGACTCCAACTTCACGGTGCCGAGTTGCAGGCACCGATCCGAACTGAGACCGGCTTTAAGGGATTCGCCCCGCCTCGCGGCATCGCAACCCACTGTACCGGCCATTGTAGCATGCGTGAAGCCCAAGACATAAGGGGCATGATGATTTGACGTCATCCCCACCCTCCTCCGAGTTCACCCCGGCAGTCTCCCGCGAGTCCCCACCCGAAGTGCTGGCAACACGAGACAGGGGTTGCGCTCGTTGCGGGACTTAACCCAACATCTCACGACACGAGCTGACGACAACCATGCACCACCTGCAGGCCGGCCCCAGCCACAACAAGCAGCAGGGGAACCACCGTCTCCGGCAGCAACCAGCCCATGTCAAGCCTTGGTAAGGTTCTTCGCGTTGCATCGAATTAATCCGCATGCTCCGCCGCTTGTGCGGGCCCCCGTCAATTCCTTTGAGTTTTAGCCTTGCGGCCGTACTCCCCAGGCGGGGCACTTAACGCGTTAGCTACGGCGCGGACGCCCCGGAAAAGGACCCCCACACCCAGTGCCCAACGTTTACGGCGTGGACTACCAGGGTATCTAATCCTGTTCGCTCCCCACGCTTTCGCTCCTCAGCGTCAGCAACAGCCCAGAGACCCGCCTTCGCCACCGGTGTTCCTCCTGATATCTGCGCATTCCACCGCTACACCAGGAGTTCCAGCCTCCCCTACTGCGCTCAAGCCAGCCCGTACCCACCGCAAGCCCCCAGTTAAGCCAGGGAATTTCACGGCAGACGCGACCAGCCGCCTACAAGCCCTTTACGCCCAGTAATTCCGGACAACGCTCGCGCCCTACGTATTACCGCGGCTGCTGGCACGTAGTTAGCCGGCGCTTCCTAACCCGGCTACCGTCAGCCCACCCACAAAGGAGCAGGCCTTCACCACCGGAAAAAGAGGTTCACAACCCGAAGGCCTCCATCCCTCACGCGGCGTCGCTGCATCAGGCTTCCGCCCATTGTGCAATATTCCCCACTGCTGCCTCCCGCAGGAGTCTGGGCCGTATCTCAGTCCCAGTGTGGCCGTCCACCCTCTCAGGCCGGCTACCCGTCAAAGCCTTGGTAAGCCATCACCCCACCAACAAGCTGATAGGCCGCGAGCCCATCCCCCACCAGAACAACCAAACGATTGAACCTATACCAACCCACCCATGCAGGCAGGCCAGACCACCCCGTATTAGCCGCCCTTTCAAGCAGTTATCCAGGAGAAGAGGGCAGGTCACTCACGTGTTACTCACCCGTTCGCCACTAACCAGCCCCAGCAAAAACCAGAGCCAGCCCGTTCGACTTGCATGTGTTAAGCACGCCGCCAGCGTTCGTCCTGAGCCAGGATCAAACTCTCCAAACAAAACAAAAACCAAACAAAGAAACCAACAAAAAACACCAACCAAACAAACAAACACGACACACTATCGAGATCCCAAACAACACACCC
>NZ_PIZC01000052.1:47157-52676 GCF_019325145.1 Actinomyces sp. 594 | reverse complement strand
TTGACGAGCAGCTCGCGGGCCTGTGCGAGGTCGTCTACCTGCCGCGCACGCCGGAGATCTCGACCACCCAGATCAAGAACGACATGCAGAGGCTTTGACGGGGGTGAGTCGCTCCATGACAACGCAGAGGAAACAGGGGCAGGCGCTGCAAGTGCGGTGGGCGCGCGGTGTCGGGGAACGTGCCAGTGGCCGCTTCCGGGGTCGCACCGGTAGCCGCTTCGCTCGCTACGCGGCTGCGCAAGCCTACGCGGAAGGCGACCTGGAGCTTGCCCGAAGCATCTACATCGAGCTTCCTGCCGCGGCGCACGACCCCGCCTCCCGGCTGCGGATGGGACTCATCGCTGAGAGGCTCGAGCGGCCTGAGGAGGCAGAGGCCGTCTACGCGAGCATCGTTGAGGATGACCCGACCAGCATCGAGGCGCTCCTCAGCCTAGCGCGGCTGATGCGCGAGCGGGGCGCTGGGGAGGACGCGAACAGCCTCCTAACCCGTGCTGCCGGCGGGCCCGACCCCCGGGTCTCCGAGCAGCTTCTTGCCGCACTGCCCAAGGACACGCCGCTGTGGCGGCGGCTCGAGGTCCTGCGCAGCGGCCTGCCCAGCCACGGGGAGGACTGCGACTGGCTGCGCAAGACGCTCGCCGGCGAGCTGGCCATGGGCCACCAGGAGCGGGCCCGTGAGCTGATCGCGCGAATCTCAGACGTAGGGAAGCTCAAGGCGGCCGAGCTGTTCGACCTCGGCATGATCCAGTACCGGTCCGGTGATAAGGCGGCCGGCGACACCTTTGCCCGCGCCTGCGACATGGCGGGCGGAAAGGCCAAGGAGAAGGGGCCGGCGCAGTTCGCGTACCAGCGCTCCGACTGGCGCCTGGCAGCTGAGCTCGTCCGCGCATTCCCGGGCGAGGGCATGACGGAGACGCAGGTCGAGTATGAGATCGCGTTCTGTAAGGACAAACTGCACGACTACCGTGAGGCGAGCGAGCACTACGCCCTGTCTGTGCTGAGCGACCCCGAAAGTGGGTACAAGCACTATAAGTTCGGCCTGGCGCGTGAGCGAGCGGGCGACTACGTCGCGGCAGAGCTGGCTTACTCGCAGGCGTTATCCACTCTGCGTGGCCGCTCGGGGCACTGGTGGAACTACCGGCGCGGGGTCGTGCTGGCGGCCATGGGGCGTTACAACGACGCGGTGAAGTCCTATCTGGAGTACACGGGCGTTCCCAAGGAGCCCAAGCTGAACGATGCCTACGCCCACGTGCTGTCCCCGCACGTGCTGAACCGGCACCGTCCGATCGACCTGGTTGAAGCACGCCTGCTCAACATGCGCGGGCGGTACCTGAGCAAGGTCGACAAGGTGGCGCGTATTCGCGCCATACTGCCGCTGGTCCTCAAGGGGGATCGCACTACCCGGGTACGCCTGGCGGTCGCTGTGAAGGAGGCTGGTGACCCCGCACTGGCATGCGAGATCCTCGAGCATGTTGAGGAGTTCGGCTCAAAGGACGGGCTGGACCCAGCCGCCTACAGCAAGACTCCTGCGGCACTGCGCAACATCCGCTACGCGGAGGCACTGGAGACACTCCCCGTCAGCCCGAACCTGGTGCTGTGGGAGTCGAACCACGGCGCGTCCATCGGGTGTCACCCCCTGGCCATGTTCCGCTGGATGGTGGACCGGCCGGAGTACGAGCACCTCATCCATGTGTGGGCGATCAACGACGAGAGCGGAATCCCCGCCGACGTGCTTGACCATGACAACGTCGTGTTCGTCCGTCTGCACTCGCAGGAGTACATGCAGTATCTGGCCACTGCCGGCCACATTGTGAACAACGTGTCCTTCGCACCCTACTTTGTGCGTAGGCCCGGGCAGGAGTACCTGAACACCTGGCACGGTACCCCGTTCAAGACACTCGGCCGCTCCATGAAGGGCGAGCTGCTGGCTTACGAGAACCTCCAGCGAAACTTCCAGCAGAGCACCGTCGTGATGGCGCCCAACGCCCTTACGGAGTGGGCACTGATTGAGGATCACGATCTACTGGACGTGTATAGGGGAGTGTCAGTCATTGCGGGCTCCCCACGTCTGGACACCTCCATCCTGATGGATGCGGGAGGGCGGCAGGCGCTTCGCTCACGGCTCGGTCTGGCGCCGGGCGACGAGCGCAAGCTGCTGCTGTACGCCCCCACGTGGCGCGGCGGCGTGAGCGAGCGCGAGCTGGACGCCGATGCGCTGGTGGATGACCTCAAGGCCATGGCAGCCCGTGATGACGTAGTGGTTGTCTACCGTGCCCACCGGCTCTCCGAGAAACTGCTCGAAGGCGTTGAGCTCCCGGTCACCATCGTTCCCAAGGACATCGATACGAACGAGCTGCTCGCGGCGATCGATATTCTGGTGACGGACTACTCCTCGATCTTCTTTGACTTCATGCCCCAGCGGAAGCCGATTGTGCTGTACATGCACGATCTGGATGAGTACCGGGCGGACCGGGGGCTGTACCTGGACCCGGATGCGGTTCCGGGGCTGCACTGCCACGACCGCAGCGACCTGTCTGAGGCGATCGACCAGGCGATACTGGGTGCAGGAGCGCCTGAGGACGCGGATCTTCGGCGGTACTGCCCGCTTGAGGACGGTAACGCCTCGGAGCGGATGGTCAGGCTCTTCTTCGACGGCGTTCGCAGCCTGCCCGAGCCCTCCGTGGTTCGTGACTACCGCGTGGACAACGGCGCCGTCGGTCGGAAGACCATCCTCTTCCATGCCTCGCTGATTCCCAACGGCATCGCCTCAGCGCTGCTCTCCCTCATGAATTCGCTGGATCCCGCAGAGTACTCGGTGAGCCTCCTGGTGGAGCCGAAGGTGCTGCGCAGCCGCGACGACCGCCGGGAGATGTACATGCGGCTGCCGGAGCACGTGCACGTCATCTGCAGGCAGGGGGTGGCCCCCTGGACTGTGGCAGAGCGCTGGTGCACGAACGAGTTCTCACGCCACCCAGACGCTGAGACGCCCGCGTTCTGGCGGGAGTACTGGAGCTACTGGGACCGTGAGAGCCGACGGCTGCTGGGCGACTTCGTCCCCGACGCCGCCGTCGAGTACGACGGATACGCGTACACCTGGCTGTCGCTCATAGCCGCCTGGGGACGGCGCGGCGCGCGCGTCTCCTGCTATCAGCACAACCAGATGGACGACGAGTACCGGGAGAAGCTCCCGGACCTGATGCGCGTCTTCCGGCTCTACGACACTGCCGCCGCGATCATTGCGGTTAGCCCGGGACTGGCGGCACACAATCAAAGGAGCCTGCGGCTGCTCGGGATTGATACCGGTTCCCGGCAGGCAGCCGCGCGCAACCTCATCGAGATGGACAAGCTGCACAGGCTGTCCCAGGAGGCGCTGCCGGAGGACGTGGGCGCGTTCAAACGAGCGCATGCACTGACCTTCGTGTCGATCGGGCGAATGTCGCGGGAGAAGAACCAGACTGCGCTGATCGACGCCGTCGCAACCGCTCGCTCACGCGGCGTCGACGTCGGCCTGGTACTCGTAGGGTCCGGGCTGCTCGAACCCGATCTCAAGGTGCACGCAAAGCGCCGTGACCTCGATCGGCACGTTCTGTTCACGGGGCAGCTGGCCAACCCGTACCCGGTTCTGGCATGCGCTGACTGCTTCATCCTGCCCTCGACGCATGAGGGCCAGCCGGTGACAATCCTCGAAGCGATGGCATTGGGTGTTCCGGTGATCGCCTCCGATGTGCCCGGCAGCCTGGAACTGATCAGGCTTGGGTACGGCCTGACCTGCGGAACCTCTGCGGAGGAGATCGCACACGCCATTCAGGTGGCGAGCGCTGACATGTCCGTGGCCACAGGAGTATTCGACGCCGAGAAGTACTGCGCCGATGCGACCTCCGCGACGCTGGGCGCGATACTTGCAATTGATCGTCCTGCTGGGCAAGAAGCAGACATTCTCGAAGATGCTCCACAGAAGGAACGGCTATGACTATCTACAAGCTGGTGCGCCCGGTGGGCGCCTCACTGTCGGAAGCTGGTTCGCTCAGGCGCGAACCGCCGCGTCCGGTCGAGAAGCGCGACCCCACCTATGCGGACAAATACGATGACTCGACGGTGTTCTACGACGCTATTCTTAGCGGCCGCACGGTGACGCTGGTCGGACCTCCGCTACTGAATCTGGAGGGGCTCATAACCGGCGGGGACGTTCGCTTCGGCGCGTCTGAAGACCCGGTGCGGTTCAGCACGGTCAAGCACGATCGCAGCCAGGTCTCCACAGTACGGCTACGTGATCCCGGCATGGGGAACGCCGAGCTGAAGTTCCGGCTCAGCGACGGCACGAGGCTCGCGCTCACGCCGACGCCGGATATGAACGAGCTGTTCGCCGGTCGTAGAGTGCTGATGGCTCACCAGAAGGACGAGCCCATCGCCTGGATACTCGACTGGATCCGCTACTACCAGCACGAGCACGGCGTTGACGCGGTCCTGCTCTACGACAACGCTTCGACTACCAGGACTCCGGAAGAGCTCCTCGGAGCGCTTAGGTCGCTTGAGGGGCTGGAGACCGCCGTAGTCGTGGAGTGGAACTACAAATTCGGTCCCCAAGGCAGCCCCTGGGTCGGCCCGAATGTCGCGTGGGACTCCGACTACGGGCAGATCGGCGCTTTCCAGGACGCCAGGTACCGCTTCCTGCAGTCCGCAGTCGGTGTGGTCAATTCCGACATCGATGAACTGGTCATCAAGACCACCGACATGGATGTCTTCGATGCGCTTGCGGAGTCCGAGGACGGCGTGGTCGGCTACGGCGGCAGGTGGATCGAGAACTCCCGCTCGGACACGTCCCGTGCGCCGCGTTTCTGGGACTTCTTCAAGATCCTCAAGACCGGTCATCCGTGCCGCCCCAAGTGGACGGCGAGGTTCTCCTCCCTGTCCTCCGCGACTTCACCGACGTGCCACTTCATCCGCGGCGCCGACGTGCCGCCCGACGACCGGTTCTACCTGGCGCACTTCCGCGGTCTCAATATGGGGTGGAAGGTGCCCACGCGCCTGCAGAACGTGGAGGACCGGGGGCAGTTCTCGGTTGACTACGGCGTTGTCGGTGCACTCGCGGAGGTCTTCCCGGACACCATCCCCTGGGCCGAGGTGCGTCGCGCGCTGAAGGAAGTGTCACGAGCTACGCCCGTAGACGCTGACAGGGTCTTCCGCGAGTGGCTGCAGGAGGCCGTGCGCGCCCGCTGCGGAGTCCCCGGGGACTCCTGGACAAGATCCTGGTTCTGGCGTTCAAACGTCGGCGTGCTAGAGCGGGACGCCGGTCGGCTCGGGCGCATTGCCTTTGACTTGGAGATGGGCGCCAAGTCCATCGGAGTCGCGCTCTCCGTGCGCGACCGGAATCATTTCGACGCTCTGCGTGAGGCGCTTACCAGCAGTGGGATCCAGTTCATGGGCCCTCTGTCGGGAGGAATGGGATTCAGGCTACGTGAATTCGACCGCAAGCTGTCGCGCGAAGACCTCGCCGAGGAGATCGCCGCACTGCTGACGCGGTG
>NZ_PIZC01000052.1:32684-46851 GCF_019325145.1 Actinomyces sp. 594 | reverse complement strand
GGCTTGGGTGATCGGTCAGGTCCCGACCGATCACCCAAGCCGCCTCCTACACCCCGTGCCCCTCAGCCGGGCGGAGCATCTGCGGGGAGGCGGCACCAGCCGACCCCGAGGTGGCCTGCCCCTCAGCCGGGCGGAGCGGCTAGTAGGCGTGCCGCCAAGCGCCCCTGTAGAGATCCGGATCGGAGATCACAGGCTGCCGGGGCGCCCACTTCCGGCGGCAGCGGGCCAGGATCTCGTCCGCCTTGTCGAACTCGTTCTTGGTGATGTTCCACGACCACCAGCGGTAATCGTGGGCGATCTCCGGTCCGGGGCCGTCCCCGATTATCTCGCCCTCCATCAGCCAGATCGCCCGTGAGCACATCTCCTCAATGGTCTGCGCCGCGTGGCTCACCAGGAACACCGTCCCCGCTGCCTGGCGGAGCTCAGTCATCTTCCGCTCACTGCGCTCCTTGAAGGCGGCGTCACCGGTGCTCAGTGCCTCGTCAATAAGCAGGATGTCTGGATTCGCGGCGGCGGCGATGGCGAAGCGGAGCCTGGAGGCCATACCTGACGAGTAGGTCTTCATCGGTCGGTAAATCGCCTTGCCAATTCCGGCAAGCTCTACGACCTCGGGCAGCACGTCCCGAGCCTGCTGCTTGGACAGGCCCATGGCCAGGCAGCCGAGCAGGACGTTCCGCTCACCAGGAAGGTCGGGTACTAGGGCCGCGTTAACCCCGAGCAGCACCGGAGTTGAGCGGGCTCTGACACTGCCGGCGCGGGGTGTCTCCAGCCCGGCGATGATGCGCAGCAGAGTGGACTTGCCCGAGCCGTTTCTGCCGAGGATGCCAATCGACTCACCGGCGCGGGCCACCAGCGAGACCCCCTTGAGCGCGTCGACATCCACCTTCGGTCGCTGACCGGTCACTCGCAGGAACACCCGCGTGGCAGGTGACAGCGCGCGCATGGCGCTGGCGTCACTGGAGGGGGAGCGGTAGCGGACCTGCACGTCGCGTACTACCACGGTGGGCTCTGCGGCAGCGGAGTCTTTCGTCGATTCAGCGTTCGACGGCATATGCGACCTCCTTCTCCCAGAAGAATACGAAGCCGAGAACCAGCGCTCCAAAGGTCCAGGTGATCAGCAGCGCCCAGGACCTCGTGTCAGGCATTGCGTCGTACAAGATGCAGTCCCGGTACATCGTGAGGATGAGGTAACCGGGGTTCACGTCCATGAACGCAAGCACGGTGGGGTGGTCTATGAACCGCTCGTAGGAAAAGAACACGCCTGATCCGTAGAACCAGAACTGGGTCAGGAACGGCCAGATATTGCGCATGTCTGGAAACAGCGTGGTGATGCGCGCCGCGAAAAAAGTCAGTCCCAGCGCGAGCATGAACTGTAATAGGAAGATCGGGATGATGAGTAGCCAGTGCAATGTGGGTAGGGCGTGGGGAGGCAGGACTGCCACTAAGAACAGCACCGACGCCAGGGGCGGCAACGTGTCGATCGCCGAGCGCAGCGTGTACGAGATCGGCAGCACTGCGCGGGGGAAGGAGAAGCCCCGAATCATGTTCCTGCCGTTCCTGACCACTTGGGCTCCTCCTGTTATTGAACGCTGGAGGGGCGGAAACAGCGTCACGCCGATGATCAGGTAGCCGACAAAGTTCTCGATGCCGCGGGAGGTCTGCAGCAGTAGACCGAATATCACGAAATAGACGAGTGCATCCAGCATAGGCTTGACGATCAGCCAGGCATTGCCGAGTAGCGTGCCGCGCTGGGAGCCAAGCGCCTTGGCCCGGGCATCCGCCCAAATGAAGTGCCGCCGCTGCCACAGCTGTGCGATGTACTTGCCCAGCGGCGGCCGCAGCCCGACCGGGTCCAGGGACTCCAGCTGGCGGTCGGAGACGACGTGGGAACTACGCATGTAGTAGTTCTCGTAAGCGCGATCGAGCCAGGTCATGGGCATCGGCTCCTGAGACTGTGTGCTCACCTCAACTCCTCATACATCGCGCGGTAGACCGTGCCGTTGCGACTCCACGTGGGTAGTCCGCAAGCTTCAGCACGAATCCTATTCTGGCCGGGCGCGGCAACACGATTCGAGTCCTCCGAGCGCCTGGCCGCCCCAGTGAGGGCAGTGGCGAGGGCCGCAGCATCCTCGGCGGGGAATACCTCGCCACCGCCCCGGGCAACAACCTCCCGCAAGGCCGGCAGGTCAGACACCAGCACCTCCCGGCCCAGTGCCATCGCGTTGAAAGGCTTGATCGGCGTCACCGACCTGCAGACAGGCGTGTCCCTCCGGGGCACGCAGAACGCATCCAGGGCCTGGTACCAGTTCAGGGACTCCTGCTGCGGCACCCTCCCCGGCAGCACGCAGACCTCGGGCCCCAGGCCGAGCTCCGCCGCCCGTGCCTCGAGCCCCGGCCGACTGACGCCGTCGCCCACCAGCAGGCAGTGCACATCGACCCCGCTCGCGCGGCACCGCGCCACCGCCTCGAGCAATACATCGAAGCCCTCATAGTCCACCAGGGAGGAGACGCTGCCAGCCCAGAAGCCCTCGCGAGGCAGCCCCAGCCGAGTGCGCGCCTCAGCCGCACCCACCGCGGGCACCTCCAGCACGGCGTCCTCCACCGCGTTAGGAACAATCCTGATGCGCTCCGCCGGCACCCCGCGCGCGACCAGGTCCTCAAGCTGTACCTGCGACAGGACCACTACCGCGTCCGCCGCCAGCGCCATCTCGGTCTCCTTGGCGCGCAACAGGCGGAACCGCTCTGAGCCCAGCGCCTGAGCCTGCTGGCTCACCGGGCGGGAGGCCACCCAGGTCTGCTCCAGCACACCGCGCATCTCATACACCCACGCCAGCCCGTACGACTCTGCCACGGCGCGCGTGACCAGCGCGTTCTGAAAGTTCGTGGTGGTGTGCAGCACGTGCGGGCGGAAGACCTCCACCTCCTGCGCCAGCAGACGCGCCATTTGCACCAGCCGCGCCGCCGGGGTCGGCGCCAGCCGGGACGGCAGCAGCCGCCGGTACTCGATCCCATCCACCACGTCCGTGCCGGCCGCGCCTACCAGCCCCACCGTCACCGGATAGCCGATCCGCGTAATCGCGCGCACCTCAATGCCCGCGGCGCGCTGGGCGCCAAGCACCGCGTGAGAGCGCACCGCATAGCCGGACTGGGTGTGCGGGAAGGAGTTCGTCAGTACATGTAGCACCCGGGTCGGTCCGCTCCGAGCCGGCTCCTCCCACCTGGGCGAGCGGGTTACCCGTGGGAGCGTGAAGCCCGGGCTCATCACCGCCAGTTGCGAGCGCAGCCGTGCGCGCCGCGCCCGCGCCTCGGGAACGCCGTCGAGCACAGCAACCGCGTCATGGAGCTGACCCCGGGACCAGTAGTCCCGGGAGCGCAGCGTTGGCGGCAGCTGGGCGGCGGCGTCGGGGTGAAGGCGGCCGAGCTGGACTGACAGCTCCGCCGCTAACCGCCTGCCCGCCGGTGAACGGGGTACCGCGGCAGCCAGCGCTCGCTCGGCCTGCGCGGGGCGGTCGGCAAGGAACTCGCCCAGGGCCAGGCGCAAGGACCCTGGCCTCGCGCCTGCGCCGACGGCTCGTGCCATGCGCCCGCGTGCCCCGGGGGGCAGGCGCCGGGCCGACTGCACCGCCAGCAGCAGCGGATCCTCGGCGAGAAGCCGACTAGTGGAGTCAATCAGCAAGCGTATATTGCGGATGCGCTGAGCCTCAGGCACCAGTTACCCCCTCCAGCAGTGACTCGTAACGGGACACCAGGTCCTCCTTGCGTGCGTGCTCATCCAGCCACAGCGAGCCGCTGGCGGGAGCCAGGCGGGAGCGGTCGGCCGCCAGCTCCGTCCACAGTGCCGCCAGCGCCTGCGGGTCTTGCGGGGCGACTATGTCCCCGGCTCCGGACTCGCGCACAATCGCTGCGGCCTCGCCCGCAACCGCGCCACTGATGTGCCGACCGGTGGCCAGGAGCTCGTACAGCTTGGACGGAACCGTCAGTGACATGGCAGGCCAGTCCTGCAAAGACACCAGCACCGTGTCCGCCCACGCGTACTGCTCGCCCACCCGCTCCACGGGAACCGGCTCCAGCACCTGCACCGGGGCGTCTAGACGCGTCGCCTCCGCGCGCACGGCTGCGGCTTGCGCGCCGTCGCCGACAATCCGCAGCATCACATGCGTGCCCCGCTGTGCTGCCAGGGCGGCGGCCCGCACCGCACTGTCCAGCCCCTGGGCCCGACCCACCGTGCCCAGGTACAGCACGCGCAGGGCACCATCCGCCCGAGAGCCCGGCACGGGCGGGAGCGCCGCGACCGGGGCTGCCGGCGCATTGCGGACCGTGACCACGTGCCCCAGGCCGCGCTCGCGCAGCGCTTGGGCGAAGGACTCGGTGGTGGTAACCACGGCGTCGGCCTGGCGCTCCAGATGGGTGATTGCCCCCGGTACGGTCCCGCGCGCCGCCGCCAGCGCCCGACGCCGCAGCCCGGGAGCGTCACCACCTGCCCAGCTGGAGGCGGAGTCAAGGATGTCCGGCCAGGCGTCGCGCAGCTCCGCCACTACCGGCCGGCGCAGCACGCGCCCCAGCATCAGGGCGGCCGGCAGGGTCGGTAGCCCCGGCACCGTGCCGACGACGACGTCGGGCCGCTGCGATCCGGTAAAGCGCCGCAGTCCCAGCTTCAGGGCGTCCGCCGCAGCCACCGCCTGGTCCGCGCCCCGGCCCCCCAGGCCGACGTCGTAGGGGCGGAAGGCGGTGCGGTGGATCATCGCCCCGGACGGGTCCCGGTGCACCGCGCCCGGGGCGTGGCGCGGGTCGGCGTCGAGCAGGCGCCCGGTGGGATAGTGCGGCGGCGGAGCCAGCACGGCCAGCTCGTGGCCGCGCCGGACCAGGCCGCGGGCCAGCCAGCCCCAACGCATCTGCGGGGCGCCCGTCTCCGGCGCCCAGTAGTGGGTGAGCAGCAGGATCCTCATCTTCCTCACCTCACCGGCCTCAGCGCGCGGAAGGGGTCGCCGGCCCCGACCGCTAGCGGCAGGTACAGGTAGGCGATCAGCACCGCGCCGATGAGCCCCCAGGCAAGCGCCGGCTGCCCCAGCACCAGGCCCAGCCAGGCCAGGGCCGAGCACAGCGCCGCCGTGGCCGCCACCAGCAGGGCCACGGCCCAGTGCGGCCAGCCGAATGTCACCAGGCGCTGGTAAACGTGCAGCTTGTGCGGCTCATACCACCGCTGCCCGGTGCGCACCCGCATCCCCAGGGTGAAGCCGGCATCGGTCACCAGCACCAGCAGCGGTGCCACCGAAGCACTTGCCGGAACCCCGGAGGCCAGGCAGATCGTGGCCGCGAAGGCCCAGGCGCCGCCCAGCGCGTAGGAGCCGGAGTCGCCCAGGAAGAGCCGCGCCCGCGGCGCGTTGAAGGGCAGGAATCCTGCTGCCGCCCCGGCCACCGCAATCATCACGACGCCGAGTCCCGGAACCGGGTGCGCCAGCGCCACCACCGTGAACCATAGGCCCGCCACCACCGCGTGCCCCGCAGCCAGGCCGTTTGCGCCGTCCATGAAGTTGGTGGCGTTGACCAGTCCCGCGGCGCACACGGCCACGGCCACGGCCACCCACGGGTTCGCCCCCACCAGGGCGGCGGCGGCCAGGCCCAGGAGCAGGCCCAGGACCAGCTGCAGGCACAGGCGCAACCGGGTGGAAAGAGAGAAGAGGTCCTCCGTCAGGCCCACGACCGCGAAGGCCACAATCGCCACCAGCCCCAGCGCCAGCACGCTGAAGCGGGTGTACGCGTGCGTCGTCGCGAGCCGGTGCCAGGCGATTACGATCGCCGGGCCCATTACCAGCAGCGCCCCTAGCACCACGGCCAGGCCGCCGCCGCGCGGTGTCGGCACCACGTGCAGCGAGCGATCCACCGGGACGTCGACCACCTGGGCGCGCCGCAGCACCGGGATCAGCGCCGCCGTCGCCAGCGCCGACGCCGCCGCGGCGGCCAGGAAGCCGAGGACCAGGGCAACTGTCATGCCCCGCTCTCCGCTTCCATCCACCGGCGTACCAGGGCACCGTGCTGGCCCCACTCGGCGCGTTCACGCAAGTCGGTGATCGCCGCGAGCTTCCCCATCGGGTAGGGCGGCACCGAGGTCTGCGAGATCAGCGGGTGATTCGGGCGCACGTCCTGCTCGCCCCGGCCGAACAGCTCCTCGGTGAGCTTCTCCCCGGGGCGCACCCGCGTGTAGGTGACTTGCGCGTCGGGGTAGCCCATCAGGGTGGCGAAGCGGCGCGCGATCTCCTCGATGTTGTGCGGCTTGCCCATGTCCAGGATCAGGACCTCGCCCGAGCGCCCAAGCACCCCTGCCTGCAGGACCAGCTGGCAGGCCTCGTCCACGCTCATGAAGAACCGCTCCATGCTCGGGTCCGTGATCGTCAGCGGTAGCCCGCGCTCCAGCTGGGAGGCGAAGGTCAGCAGCGCCGAGCCGCGTGAACCCAGTACGTTCCCGAATCGCACGGACATGAAGCGGCGCTCGGGAGCCAGCGTCCGCCCGATGGTTGCCGTCAGCCGCTCGGCCACCCGCTTGGAGTAGCCGAGCACGCACTGCGGGTCCGCGGCCTTGTCCGTGGAGATATTGATGAATCGCCGCACGTCATGACTGGCTGCCGCCAGCAGCAGGTCGCGGGTGGCCGCCACATTCGTCAGGAAGGCCTCCTCCGGGAAGCGCTCCGTGAGCGTGACGTGCTTCAGTGCGGCCGCGTGGAAGACGATGGTCGGCCGGTTCTCGTCGAACAGGGCGGGAATGAAGCCGGGGGTGCGCAGGTCTCCGAGGATCACGTCGGGGGAGTCGAGCATCGCCTGCCCGTCCAGGGACAGCTGTACCGCGTGCAGGGCGGAGTCGTCCCGGTCCACCATGATCAGTCGCTCCGGCTCGTAGCGGGCGATTGCGTGGCACAGCTGGGAGCCGATCGATCCGCCCGCACCCGTCACCAGGACGCGCTCGCCGGTCAGGTAGGCACCGATGGCGTCGACGTCGGTGTCGATCTCGCGGCGTCCGAGCAGGTCCGCGATCTGCGGGGGCCGGAAGACGTTGGTCGACTGGAGCTGGGAGGCGTCGGGGTGGTACGAGGGCGCGCGCTCGACCAGCTCCTCCATGGAGGGCATGATGCGGATCTCGAGTCCCAGGGACTGGGCCTTCTCCACAACCTCGTCGACTCGCTCCGGGCCTGCGGAGGGCACCGCCAGCAGTACCAGGTCGGCGCGCTTCTCCGCGGCTACCTGCCCGAGCGCCTCCCACGGCCCCAGCACCCGCACCCCGCTGATGCGCAGGTGCCGCTTGGAGGGGTCATCGTCCAGGATGGCAACCGGGGTGAAGACGCCCTCCTGGTCCTGCTGCATCAAGCTGATCGCCTGTACCCCGCCGTAGCCTGCCCCGAGCACGATGGTGCGCCGGCTGCGGTGCGCCTGCGGGCGGTGCCGCCAGGCGACTACGCGCTGGAAGAGCCAGCGCACCGCCATATGCAGGGTCAGCGCCACCGCCCCGGAGACCACCGCCGCCCCCAGCGGCAGCAGCAGGCCCTGGGACAGGATGGATGCGAGCATCAGCACCGCCGCAATCAGTACATCCGTGACCAGGATCTGCGGGATCTCATCCCCGGTGGCGAAGCGGGCGCGGCCGCGCAGGAACAGCAGCCAGGCCAGCAGCTGCAGCACTGCCGCGAGCAGGATGGCGATACCGGTCGCGATGCCGGTCGGCTCCCGGGAGCTGCCGTCAATGTTCAGGGACAGGACCAGCACAATCGCCAGCACCCACATGGCGCAGTCCAGGGCCGGGATGGTCCCGTGCGGCAGGTGCAGCCGCGAGCCGCCGATATCGGTGGTCGGCCAGGACTCGCGCGGGTCCGGTGTGGTGGGGAGGGCGGCTGCGCCGGGCTGCGGTCCGGATGCGGGGGCTTCCTGCCGGGCCCCCGCCGGGGAGGAGTTCAGGGAATTCACAGTGATACTGACCTCAGGTGATCGGTGGGACGTGACATGGCGGGACGGAAATCGGGCAGGCGCTCGCCCAGGCCCAGCAGCGCGGCGATCGCGGCCACCGCGCGCTGGGATGCGTGGCCATCGCCGTAAGGGTTGGCGGCGTGAGCCATCTGCTGATACAGGGTGGGGGAGTCCAGCAGGGCGGAGACCTCCGTTACCAGCCGGTCCTCCGCCGTGCCGATGAGGCGGACCGTGCCGGCTTCTACGCCCTCGGGACGCTCGGTGTTCTCGCGCATCACCAGTACGGGCTTGCCCAGGCTCGGCGCCTCCTCCTGCACGCCGCCGGAGTCGGTGAGCACGATCCGGGCGGCGTCCATGACGGTGGTGAACTCCCCGTAGGCCAGGGGCTCGGAGATGAGCACATTCGCCAGCTGCGCCACGTGCGGGATGACTGCCTCGCGCACAACCGGATTACGGTGCACCGGCAGCACGATCAGGTGCTCGGGGAAGCGGGCCGCCAGGCGTGCCAGCGCCCGTCCCACACCCTCCAGCGCCTCACCCCAGTTCTCCCGCCGGTGGGCCGTGACCAAGATGAGCGGACGCCCCTGCGCAATCGCCTCCCGCAGACGGGGGTCGGCGGGCTGAGTGCGCCGGGCGCGCGTGTGCAGCAGGGCGTCAATCACCGTGTTGCCGGTGACCGCGATGCCTTCCGGGTCCACGCCCTCGCGCAGCAGGTTAGCTCTTGAGCGCGGGGTAGGCGCCAGGTGTAGTGAGGCCAGCTGGGTGGTCACCCGCCGATTGGCCTCCTCGGGAAAGGGGGAGGAGAGGTTCCCCGAGCGCAGCCCCGCCTCTAGGTGCACCACTGGCACTCGTCGGTAGAAGGCCGCCAGCGCCGCGGCGGCGACGGAGGTCGTATCGCCCTGTACCAGGACCGCGTCCGGGCTTGCGGAGGCGAGGACAGGATCCAGCCGGGCGAGGATCTTGGCGCTGAGCGTGTTCAGGGTCTGGCCGGGTTCGAACACGTCGATGTCATAGTCCGGCGCCAGGCTGAAAATCTCGCTTACCTGGCCCAGCATCTCCCGGTGCTGCCCAGTGGACACGAGCGTGGGGCGCAGGTCCGCGTGGTCTCGCAGCCCCTGGATGACCGGCGCCAGCTTGATCGCCTCGGGGCGTGTGCCGTAAACGACCATGACGCTCTTCGGCACTGGCACTCCTAGTGGGAACTGTACTGCCAGAGACGGGGAGTCACTGACAAAGACGTTTCTCAGGATAGCGCGCGGTCTCACTTCGGCTACCCAGTATCCCGCCGAGCTGCCGGACCGTTACCTTTGTTGCCATACTCATGCCTGCCTGTGCCGCGGCGTCGGCCCGGAACTCTGCCCGGAACTCATCCCGGAACTCTGCCCGTGAGGCGGTCTGGGAGTCGGCTCAGTGCCGGCTCGCCGCCGCCTAGTGCCTGGCGGGGAGCTGCTCCGCAAAGCGGTTGATGCGCTCGGCCAGCCACGCGTAGGCGGCGTCCTGGTAGTGGAAGGGTGCCGGCCCCCAGACATGGTGCGTGCCGGCAAGCGTCAGCTCGTCCGGCAGGCGCAGCACGCGCACTCCCGTGGCCTCTGCTGCGGCCTCGTAGTAGCGCTGCGCGAACCAGTTTGCCTCCGCCGCGCCCACGCCCCAGGACGTCGGCGTGCTCTCCCCGTCCTCGTCCGCAATTGCCCACGCCGTTTGCAGCAGCAGCGTGCGGTCAGCCAGGCCCAGGTCCTCCAGCTCCGCGCGCCAGGCCGGCAGCGTCTCCCGCCAGCGCTCGAAGTGCTCGTCAGATCCGAACTCCAGCAGGCGCGCTCCCTCCAGCGAGTCGTACAGGCCCGCCGTGAGTCCCTCAGTGGTGCGGGTCAGCAGCTCGCCGCCGGGCAGCTCGAACACGCCCAGGCGCTCGTCCACGATGTCCCACAGCAGCACGTCCGTGCGCTCCGCCGCAGCCTGCAGGCGGGAGTGGCGGTCGCCGACCAGGTCCTCGGCGTGTACCCGCCTGACGAAGGCGGAGCTGAACCCGCTCAGGTCCAAGGTGCCCTCCGGCACGTGCGAACCCGCCGACAGCAACGACTGGCGTGCCACATAGGCCCCGACCCGCCAGCCTTGCCGACGCATCACCTCCACGGTGTCCCGACCCACGCAGGAGCCGAACACGGAGACGGTACGCGCAGTCTGGGCGTCGCTCATCGGCTCCTCCGGCAGGTCAAAGGGCTGGTGGGAAAAGCGTAGACGCAACCGGCATCGGCCACGCGCACGCCACGGGTTGGAGCCGCCGGGTGAGCACCCTCTCAGGGAGCGGTTGCCGCGGGAGCAGACAAGCTGTCTGAATATGACAGACTCTCCGGTGAACAGCCACCGCGGAAGGGAACCCCACATGCCCGCAGGCACTTCCAGCGCCGTCGCCGCCTACGACACCACCCTGCGTGACGGCGCCCAGCAGCAGTCCGTCGCCTTCACCGTCGCCGACAAGCTCGCCGTCGCCCGGCTACTGGATGAGCTGGGCGTGGCCTACATCGAGGCCGGCTGGCCCGGCGCCATCCCCAAGGACACCGAGTTCTTCGCCCGTGCCCGCACTGAGCTGGAGCTGCGCACGGCCAGGCTGGTCGCCTTCGGCTCTACCTGCAAGGCGGGCATGGCCGCCGGGGAGGACCCACAGGTGCGTGCCCTGCTGGACTCCGGCGCACCCGTGGTGACTATCGTCGCCAAGTCCGATCCGGTGCACGTGGAGCGGGCCCTGCGAACCAGCCTGGCGGAGAACCTGCGCATGGTGCGCGACACGGTCGCCGTGCTGGTCGCCGCGGGCCGCGAGGTCATGGTTGACCTGGAGCACTTCTTCGACGGGCTCGATCACGCCGCCGTCCTCGCCGGCGAGGCGGCCGGTTCCGGCGAGGCCGGCCCAGCCGCTGCCGGCGGCGCCGGAGCTGCGGCCGGCACGGAACCGGCCGGTAGCGGACTGGACCTGCCCTACCCCCTCGCCGTTGCCGTGGCCGCCGCGCAGGCGGGAGCCGGCACCGTCATTCCCTGCGACACCAATGGTGGCACCCTGCCCGACGTCGTCGGCGAGCGCGTGGCCCGCCTGCGCGACGCCCTGGAGAAGGCCGGGCAGGGGGACTGCACTATCGGCATCCACACTCATGACGACGCCGGGGTCGCCGTCGCCGGGGCCCTAGCGGCCGTCCGCGCCGGGGCCCGGCAGGTGCAGGGATGCGTCAACGGGCTGGGGGAGCGCACCGGCAACGCGAACCTGCTCACCCTCATCGCCGACCTGGAGCTGAAGACCGACTTTACGGTGCTCCCCGGCGACGCCGCCGAGCGCGCCCAGCGCCTGGCCGAGCTGTCCGCCGTCGCCAGGCACGTGGGCGAGATCGTCAACCGGCCGCCGTCGAGCCGCCTGCCCTACGTGGGGGCGCGGGCCTTCGCGCACAAGGCCGGGCTGCACGCCTCCGCCATCCGGGTGGACCCGAACCTGTACCAGCACATCGACCCGGAGCGCGTGGGCAACACGATGACAATGCTCGTGTCCGAGATGGCCGGGCGCGCCTCCATTGAGCTCAAGGCCCGCGAGTTCGGCATCGACGCATCCGGCGACCACGAGCTGCTCACCCGGGTGACGGAGGCGGTCAAGGCGCGTGAGGCCGTCGGCTACACCTACGACGCCGCCGACGGCTCCTTCGAGCTGCTGCTGCGCGCCGCCCGCGGCGATCTTCCCGAGTACTTCCGCATCGAGTCCTGGCGCGCCTCCATCCAGGCCCGGCCCCTGCCCGGGCAGCGGCTGCTGTCCACCGAGGGTGACACCGTCACCGAGACCGAGGCCACCGTGCGCCTGTGGGCCGGCGGGCGGCGCTACGCCGTACTGGGGGAGGGCAACGGTCCCGTCAACGCCCTGGACCACGCGCTGTGCGCGGCGCTGGAGCAGGTCTATCCCGAGACCGCCGAGTTCGAGCTGACCGACTACAAGGTGCGCATCCTGGATACCGAGCGCGGCACCCGGTCGGTGGTGCGCGTGCTCATCGACATCACCGACGGGGAGCAGACCTGGTCCACGGTCGGCGTGGGCACGGACGTGGTGGAGGCCTCCTGGGAGGCGCTGATCGACGGGCACATCGTCGGCCTGCTGCGCCGCGGCGTAGAGCCCAGGTAGGCGGGCGCAGGAATCCGTCGGCTCGCGGGGTGGGTTGGGAGTCGGCCTGCGGGACGTCGGCCCGGCCTGCTGGGTGGGCTTACGTGCCGCAGGGTGGGCCAGACTGTCCGAATCGATTACAAACGTCATTCGCGCCCGTTCGGCGCGCTTCGTAAACCGCATGATTCCAACGGTCTGGGGTACGCCGCGCGTTGCGCCGGGCGCCTTTGTCATCAGTTTTGACAGGTTGCGGGCGCGGGCGGGGGCGCGCATGCGCCGACCCAGGCACGGCCCGAAAAAACCCCGGCACACGCTGGAATGCCGGGGAAATCGTGGGGTGGCTGACGGGGCTTGAACCCGCGACCTCCTGGACCACAACCAGGCGCTCTACCGACTGAGCTACAGCCACCATCGGGCGACGGCGTCGCACCGAGTCGGTACTTTATCGGCTAGCCCGTGCCGGCACCAATCCGGACTCCGTGTACTGCGTCACCCTCGCGGTAGGGGAGCGAGAGTGCGTGCCGACCCGGCCCGGGTGCAACCGCCGCGCCCCCGGCGGCCGAGCCCGGACGACGCCGTCGGCCGGGCGGAGACTCCAGGGCCATCGGCGAAGGCGCCCTCGTCAGAGCAGCTGCGCCGTCGGGTGCTCCACGACCTGGGCTGCGGCCGCCTGGCACTCCTCGCTCGTGGGGCCCTCGCCCTTGGGGAACAGCACCTCGCGGTAGTAGCGAAGCTCGTCGATCGACTCCAGGATGTCTGCCAGCGCGCGGTGCCCGCCGTGCTTCTCCGGGGCGTGGAAGAAGGTGCGCGGGAACCAGCGCTTGGCGACCTCCTTGATGGAGGAGACGTCCACGATCCGGTAGTGCAGGTAGTCGATGAGCTCGGGCATGTCGCGGGCCAGGAAGGACTTGTCAGTGCCCACGGAGTTGCCGGCCAGCTGCGCGGTGCCCGCCTCCGGCACCAGGGACTTCACGTAATCCAGGACTGTGCGGCCGGCCTCCTGAAGCGTCAGCCCGTCCTTCAGCTCCTCCAGCAGGCCGGAACTCGTGTGCATCTCGCGCACGTAGTCGCCCATCTGCTCCAGGGCGGCCGCCGGGGGCTTGATCAGCACGTCGATGCCCTTGCCCAGCGGCTTGAGCTCGTAGTCGGTGACGATCACTGCCACCTCGATCAGCGCGTCCGCCTCAAGGTTCAGGCCCGTCATCTCGCAGTCGATCCAAACCAGGGGATCTGCGGTAGTTATCTGTCGACTCACGGTCGCCGAGTGTAGACCCGGTTCGAACGGCGGCTCGGGCGCTGATGTATCTTGTGGGCCATGGCAGCTCAGACCGTTACTGCGGAGATGTTGGACAAGTTGACCTATCAAGCGGAGCGCGAGCGAGGCGCCGCCAAACTATGGCAGGTGCTGGTCGTCATCTGGGCCCTCGTTACGGTGGTGCTGTCCCGTTCGGGCGTCATGACGGTGCCGCTGCTTGTGGTGGTCCTCGTCCTGACCGCCTGTCTCGTGGGCGGTTGGGTTGTACACCTGCGGCGCTTGAAGGAATTGGAACGCCAGTTGAATGACGCGATCGCTCAGGCGGAGGCCTACAGCGACTAGTGGCTCGCGGGACGGTGATCCCGCAGTGAACCCGAGGTGAACCGTGGCCTCGGCTCGACTGCGTCGTCGGCCTTTCCCAGGGCGCCCGATGAGTATGAGCGGGCCAGAAGAGTGCTGCGAGGCGGTCCAAGTGCGGGCGAGTGCTTGGACTCAGGCCCGGGCGTGGTTGACGCCGCCGACTGGGGCCATGCGCGCAGGCGGCGCGCCAGCCGCACCCCCCCCAGCCGAGCCGCGCCACCGATCACGTCCTCAAACCGGAGGGACCAGTTTCCGGCGCGATATGGACTTATCCCGGTGCCCCCGCCCGGACTCGAACCGGGAACCTGCGGATTAGAAGGCCGATGCTCTATCCATTGAGCTACGGAGGCTCACCGGCACAGCGTACGTCACAGTGGGCAGAAGTTCCCACTTGGGGAGCAGCGGAAACTGTGCCCAACTGCCGGGCGGGGAAGGTATCGTTCCGGACAAGCTGGTGAACTATCGCCCCACGATCT
>NZ_PIZC01000052.1:19278-32339 GCF_019325145.1 Actinomyces sp. 594 | reverse complement strand
TTTACCGTCGGCAGGCGGCCCACCTGCGACGTAGTCGTCTCCACCTCCAATGTGGTCTCCGGCGAGCACCTGCGCGTGACGCCGACGGCGGAGGGCTGGGTGGTGGAATGCATCTCGCGGACTAACGGGATGCTGGTGGCCGGGCAGGACACCCGCCGTGCGCTGGTAGTCGGCCCTACCCGCGTGTACCTTGCCAACAGCTCCGGGCCTGGAATCGACTTCGTGCCGACAGCGGCAGCCGGCCCCGCCCCTGCCGCCGCGCCTGGGTCAGCTAGTCCCGCTCAGGGGCCGCGCCCGGCACCTGGGCCCGGGACCGACGTCGGCCCCGCCCCGGCTGCTCCGCCTGCCCCGGCTGCCCCGCCCGCCTACGGTCATCAAGCGCCCGCGCCCGCCGGCTATGGGGCATCCGCCGGCGCGGCCCCGACCGGCTACGGCAACTCCGCTGGATCTGCGCCGTCCGCGGCAACGGCCAGCGCCTCGTCTGCCATGACCATCACCGATCCCGCGGCCTCATCGGTAACCATCGCCGGCCCGCCGAGCCCGCCCCGCTCGGCCGCATCCGGAGGAACCGGCGGGTTCCCCGCCGGTCGGCGCCGCACCATCGCCAAGGTGACCATCACCTCCTCCGGCACCATCGGCCGTGCCCCGGACGCCAGCCTGCGCCTGGATGACCCGCGGGTGTCGGGCCACCACGCGCGGGTGGACCTGACGCCGCAGGGGATTGTGGTGACGGACCTGCGCTCGACCAACGGGGTGTTCGTGGGTCAGCAGCGCGTGCAGAGCTATCGGGTGACGGAGCCGACCACCTTCGGCATGGGGTCTACCTTCGTGGTTATCAGCCCCGATGGCACCTGCGAGGTCCAGGTGGCCACCGCGGCCGGGGAGCTGGTGGGTCGCGACCTGACCTTCTCGGTCAACGACGGCAAGCTGACCCTGCTCGACGGCGTCTCCTTCGCCCTGCCCGGAAATGAGCTGCTGGCGGTGGTGGGCCCCTCGGGTGCGGGCAAGTCCACGCTGCTCAAGGCCCTGACCGGTGAGCAGAAGGCGCAGCAGGGGCAGGTGCTGTTCGACGGACTGGACGTGTATGAGCACTACCCGGTGATGCGCAACAAGATCGGCGTGGTGCCGCAGAACGACGTGGTCCACTCCGCGCTTACCGTGCGCCAGACCCTGGAGTACGCGGCTGAGCTGCGTTTTGCCAAGGATGTGTCCAAGGCTGAGCGGCGCGCCCGCATCAACGAGGTCCTGGAGGACCTGGACCTGTCTGAGCACGTGGACAAGAAGGTCAAGATGCTCTCCGGAGGGCAGCGCAAGCGTGTTTCAACCGCTATCGAGCTGCTCACCCGCCCGTCCCTGCTGTTCCTTGACGAGCCCACCTCCGGCCTGGACCCGCAGCTGGACCGGGATGTGATGGAGCTGCTGGCGTCTTTGGCGCATGGCACCCGCCCCGGTGACAGCGGGCGCACCGTGGTGGTGGTTACTCACAACGAGAACCACATTGACCGGGCGGACAAGGTCCTTATCCTCGCTGCGGGTGGCACCCCCGTCTACTTCGGGGCGCCGCGGGAGGTGATTGCCTACTTCCGCACCCGGCTGGCCGAGTTCGGGCAGGCGGGCCGACTGGTGGTGACGCCGCCGCGCGGCGGTTTCGCGGACCCGGTGTCCATTGACGGTTTCGCCGACGTCTACGCCCTGATCCGTAACCACGCAGCAGAGCTGCGCGCCCACCTGGAGGCGACGGTTCCGTCTACTCGGCGCGGCGACGGCCGCAGGCTCAGCACGACCACGAGCGCCGATGAGCGGCAGGCCCCGCAGCAAAGCGCCCTGCGGCAGGTATCCACGCTGGTGCGCCGCCACCTGCGCATCATCGCCGCCGACCCCTCCTACCTGCTGTTTATGCTGGTCCTGCCGGTGATCATCGGCCTGCTCACCAAGGCCATCGCCGGCTCCAACGGCTTCGCCGTCCCCGACCTGCCCGAGCCGACGTCCGAGCAGCCGTGCGTCGTCTACTCCACGCAGGCGCTCGAGCTGCTGGTCATCCTCATTACCGGCGCGGCCTTCTCCGGGATGGCCGCCACCATCCGGGAGCTGGTGGGGGAGCGTGATGTCTACCTGCGGGAGAAGGCCGTGGGCCTGCGGGCGGGTTCGTACCTGGTGGCCAAGGCGCTAGTGCTGGCGCTGATCGTCACCGTGCAGACCGCGGTCATGGTCGGGATTGCGCTGGCGCTGAACAAGGCCCCCACCGACGCCGTCCTGCTGGGCTCCCCGGGCCTGGAGCTGGCGGTGTGCTGCTGGGCGATTGCCTTCGTCTCCGGTCTGCTGGGGCTGGCCGTGTCCGCCTTCGTGTCCTCCTCCGAGCAGGTTATGCCCGTGCTGGTGGTGACGATCATGGCGCAGCTGGTACTGGCGGGCGGTGTCATCCCCATTGCCGGCCGGGCGGTGTTCGAGCAGCTGGCCTGGCTCGTCCCCGCCCGCTGGGGCTACGCCATGGCCGCATCCACGGTCCAGATGAATGAGATCCTGCCCAACCGCGCCGAGGACATCTGGGAGCACAGCGTGTCCCAGTGGGCCACCGACTTCGGGCTGCTCTCGGCGATCGGCCTGGTCTGCTTCCTGGCCTGCTACATCGGCCTGGCCCGCCGGGACCGCCGCTGACCCGCGCCCGCCCGGCGGCGGCGTCGTTCCTGCGGGGCGCAGGGCGGGTCGATACCGGCTGCGCCGCGCCTTCAGCCTAAGGTTGGATCATGGCCTCAACTGCTTCCCCGCTGCCCGCCGGAGAAGACGTCCCCGTCTCTGCGCTCAGCCGCGCACAGCTAATAGACGTCCTCACCGACACCGTGGGGGACCTGGAGAACCTTGACCTCAGCCTCAGCGCCACCGGTGTGGAGGACGCCAGGCGCCTGCGCTCCAGCCTCATTGCCCAGATCCGGGACCACGTACTGCCCCGGCTCGCCGACGCGGACATTCCGGCGATCGTCGTCGTCGGCGGCTCCACGGGGGCGGGCAAGTCCACCCTGGTCAACTCCGTGCTCGGCCGGGAGGTCTCCGACGCCGGCGTGCTGCGCCCCACTACCCGCACGCCGGTACTCGTAGTCAATCCCGAGGACAGCGCCGCGCTGGCAGAGCACCCGATCGCCGGGGTGTGCCGGACCGTAACCTCTGCCGCCGTCCCGGCCGGACTGGCTCTGGTGGACGCCTCCGACCTGGACTCCGTGCAGGAGAGCAACCGGGTCCTCGCCTCCCGGCTGCTGGAGGCCGCCGACCTGTGGCTGTTCATCACCACTGCCGCCCGCTATGGCGACCACACGCCCTGGGCGTCCCTGGAGGAAGCGGCCGGCCGGGAGACCCCGATCGGCGTCGTCCTGAACCGCGTGCCGACAACCGTCCTGTCGGAGGTGCGCCGCGACCTGGTCGAGCGCCTGGACGCGCTCGGCCTGGCCGAGTCCCCGTTCTTCGTGGTTCCCGACGCCGGCCCCCACGAGGGCCTGTTGCCGGAGGCCTCGATCGCTGAGCTGCGCGACTGGCTGGGCCTGCTGGCCGGGCGCCACCGGGCCGCTGGGCTCGTGCGCCGCACTGGCCGCGGCCTGTGGACCGGCCTGCGTGCCGACCTGATCACCCTCGCCGACGGCGTCGACGCCCAGGATGACGCCGCCACTCGCCTGGAGACGGCCTCCCAGAAGCTGCTGGAGGCCCCCGCCGCAGATCTGCGCGACGACGTCGAGCGCGGCACCTGTGGGCAGGGTGCCCCCACCACCCGCTGGGTCACCCTCGCCTCAACCGGTGGGCCGCTGGCCCCGCTGGCTCAGGGCGGCAAGCTGCGCTCTGGCTGGTTCGGCCGCACGGGCAGGGCGCGCGCTGCCGCCCTGGCCACGCTCGCCCAGGACGCCCGTGAGTCGGTCGCGGCCCGGCTGGAAGCAGCTCTCGTCTCCGTGCATGATGACGCCTCCCGCACCTGGGAGGCCGCCGGCGCCGGCTCGCGCAGCCGGGAGCTGCTGCCTGACGTGCCCGACGCGGCCGCAGTAGTCGGCGCCTGGGCCACGGCGCAGCAGGAGCACCTGGCGACTGTGCCCAAGGGGCTGACGCCGCAGGGGGCCGGTGATCTGGTGGTATCCGCCGCCGCCGGCATCGAGGGCTCGCGCGCCGCCGCCGAGCGACTGGGGCTGGGGCCGGCCATCAGCGAGGCCAGGCAGGCCCTGGCCCAGGCGCTGACAGGCGTGCTCAGCGCGGTTGTGCCGGCCGGTGCGGCCCGCGGCCTCGCCCCAGACCCGGCACTGGCCGCGGCCCTGCGGCTACGCGCCGGCGAACTGACACCGTTTACCCGTCCGGGAGCCACCGCATGACCATGAACCAGAATGCCGCCCCTGCAGGGGGCCAAGTGCTTGATGCCGCCCACCTGGAGGCGCGCCTGGATCGTCTGCGCGGCGCGCTGGACGAGTGCCCGACGGAGATCCCCGCGTCGTTGTCGATTCCTGCCCGGGAGCACCTGGACGAGGTGGCCGAGCGGCTGGCCCTGGGCGTGGATCACACGGTGGTGGCGCTGTTCGGCGGCACCGGCTCCGGTAAGTCCTCACTGTTCAACGCGCTGACCAGCCTGCAGTTCGCCGATGTCGGCGCGCGCCGCCCCACCACTGCCCGCGCCACGGCCTGTACCTGGGGGGACGATGCCGAGGCCCTGCTGGACTTCCTTGAGGTTGCCGATGACCGGCGCATCCGCCGCGAGTCCCTCCTAGACGCCGCCGACCAGGACGCCTTCGCGGGACTAGTGCTGCTGGACGTGCCCGACTACGACTCGGTCAGCACCGAGCACGCCCTCCAGGTGGACCGGCTGGTGCCGCTGGCGGACATCCTGGTGTGGGTGGTTGACCCGCAGAAATACGCCGACGCCGTCCTGCACGAGGGCTACCTGCGGGGGCTGGGCGCGAGGCAGGAGGACATGCTGGTCCTGGTGAACCAGGTAGACACCCTGCCCGCGGGCGGCACTGAGGCGCTGCTGGAGGACGTGCGCGCGCTGCTGGCGGCCGACGGCCTGCATGACGTGCAGGTGCTCCCGGTATCCGCGGTGCGGGGCGACAACCTCGCGGCCGTGCACGAGTTGTTCCTGGAGCGGGTCTCACGGGAGTCCAATGCCGCCCGGACCGCGTCCGCGCAGCTGGATGCCATTGCCATGCGACTGCGTCCGGCGGTCGCCGCCAGGGCCGTGGCCACCCAGCCGGAGCTCGCCGACGCCGCCGTGACCACACTCGTGCACGCGTGCGGTGCCCAGGCGGTGGCGGACTCCGTGCGCACCGGCCTGGCCCGCACCTTCCCGCGCGCCCTGGCCCGTCCGGCTCCGCCCGCTAGGGACGCCGTAGCCTCCGTCCAGACCACTTGGCTGCGCCGCACCACCGAAGGGCTGCCCGGTGCCTGGTTGCGCAGCGTGGAGAGCGCCGTCGCCACCCCCGAGACCTTGGCGGCTCAGACTGCCGAGGCGGTCGGCAGCGTGCAGTTGCCGCGTCACCGCACGCCCGTCATTGAGCTGGCCTGGTGGGGTGGGGCGCTCGCCGCACTCATCGGAGTGGTGTGGGCGGTGGTCTCCCTGGTGCAGGGACAGGCCTTCGTGCCCGGCCTGCTGGCACCGCTGGCCGTTGCGGGTATCGGGTTGGTGGCTGCGGTTGGCGCGCTGCTGGCGCGCCGCTCCCGTGCCCGCCGGGAGGCTGAGGAGTATGCGCGGGCCGTGCGTGCCCGCCTGGTGTCCGTGGTATCCCGCGGTCTCACTCGCCCCGCCGACGGCGTGCTGGTGCGTCATCGGATGCTTCGCCAGGCCCTGGAACTGCCGCGGTAGCGCCGTACGGACTTTTCCTCCACACGAAAGCATTTGGAGGCTCCCGGTAGGCAGGCGGACTGGTTACGGGGGCGTGGCCCGGGCTCGCCCTGTGCGCGCCTGCCGGTCCTTGGAACCAGTTGCCCAGGCAGCAGAGGGATGCGGCCGGACCGGAGCACCGGTGTCCACAGGTGAGGTTCGTGCAGGGGGTGCTGCCCCCGCATAAACAGGTCGGTGGCGGCCCGGACCTGGTGCGCGGCACTGTTGGAAACAGCCGGCGGCACGCCGGTCCCAGCCTGAGCCACGGCAAGTCACCGCAAAGGAGCATCCCATGAGCCGTCAACTAGATCTCGTTGTCCAAGGCGTCCTCGGCACCAACCCGGCCGTGACCCGAACCTCCGGAGGGCGCGCCTACTGCTACTTCCGCCTGGCCACCTCGCCGTCGTTCCGAACCGCCCAGGGCTGGCGGGACGGCCAGACCATCTGGTTCACCGCCAAGGCGTGGGGAGCACTTGCTGAGAACCTCGGGCGTTCCCTGCACAAGGGCGACCCGGTGGTGCTGGTGGGGCGCTTCACCCAGGAGAACTGGTCCAAGGGATCGGAGGAGTTCTCCACCAACGTGCTGACCGTTTCTTGCGGCGGACACGACCTGACGCGCGGGGAGTCGCGCTTCATGCGGATCGTGCACCGCAGCGATACCGAAGACGACGGCGATGCGGCCACCTCGGAGGCGTCAACCACCACCTCCTCCGGCTCCGCCGGCTCGGCGCAGTCCGCCGGGTCCGCACCCAGCCCGGACGCTGCCGGGCTTCCAGCCCCCACGCCGGCGCCGTCGGCCGGGCTTCCAGCCCCCACGCCGGCGCCGTCGGCCGGGCTTCCCGAGCCTGCCCCGACGCCGGTCGCTGATCCGGTGATGCCGGGGCAGGCGGCGCCCCCACTCATGACGCCTGCATCCGAGCCGAATGCGCTCGACTACGTGCTCGCGGACGAGCAGGAGTGACGCCGACGGGGGAGCGGCCAGCGCGGGGCGGCGTAGTGCTCGCCCGCCTGGCGCCGGTGGTGCTTGCCAGTGGGGAGGTATGCGCGCGCAGGAAGCGGCAGGCTATGCGATGACGTGAACGTCAAGATCCGCTGGATGGGCGACGCCGAACACCTCGATCAGCACTCGTGCCGCCATCGCCGTCGCCTCTTGCGCCTTTGAGGCCGGCAAGCGATAACCCAAGAACTCGGGCTCCTGCTCCCAGCCCAGGGCTACGAGCGCTTCCAGGGCAGCCTCAGTCAGCACGGCGCGCCCGTGCTGGTCGAGCAGCGTCACCCCCAGGGATACCTCGCCAGACGTCCCGAAGGCCTTAAGGCAGGGCGGCTCCGGTGAGGGCGCCGGCCGGCGGCGGACGCGCAGGGCACGCAGGAAGCGGGAGTCAGCGGGAATACGCGCGGCGGTCTGCGCACTGACAATCGGCGCGCTGACGGTGAGCTCCACGACGACCGCGCCGGCAATGCCACACTGAAGCAGCACGTGGGCGAGCGACGGGATGAGGCGGTCCCAGGAGCCGACGTCCAAGCTGCTGGCCAGTTCGTCAGCTGGTCGGGCGAACGTGTGCGTGGGGTGCGCGGGGAGACCTGCGCCGGTGGGACCCGTTGTAGACATACCTGGAACGGTAGCCGCCAAGCGGGCGTCGCCACACCACGAGTCGGCGTGTCCTGGCGTGTCACCACCGGGATTTCAAGGCCCACTGGTTACCGTGGCTTGCAGTCCCGGCGTGCCTGCGTCGGCCACGAGCAGGAAGCAGCTTCCCCATGATCCGATTCGACAACGTCTCCAAGGTATACAAGCGCGGCGCCCGGCCCGCGCTTGACGACGTAACCATAGAGATCGAGCGCGAGGAGTTCGTGTTCTTGGTGGGCGCATCGGGCTCCGGCAAGTCCACCTTCCTACGGTTGACTCTGCGTGAGGAGCGGCCCACCTCCGGGCGTATTCACGTGCTCGGACGCGATCTGTCACAGATCTCCAGCTGGAAGGTCCCCAAGCTGCGCCAGGAGATGGGATTCGTCTTCCAGGACTTCCGCCTGCTGGAGAACAAGACCGTGTTTGAGAACGTCGCCATCGCCTCGCAGGTGATCGGCAAGCCCCGCCACTACATTCTCTCGGCCGTGCCCGAGGCGCTTGAGCTGGTGGGGCTATCCGGGAAGGACAAGCGGCTGCCGCATGAGCTGTCCGGCGGTGAGCAGCAGCGCGTGGCCATTGCGCGCGCGATGGTCAACCGGCCCAAGCTGCTTATGGCCGATGAGCCCACCGGCAACCTCGACCCGTCTACCTCTGTTGGCATTATGCGTCTGCTGGACCGCATCAACCGCCAGGGCACAACCGTGGTCATGGCCACCCACGACGACGAGATCGTCGACCAGATGCGCAAGCGCGTCATCGAGCTCAAGGCGGGCGAGGTGGTGCGCGACCAGGCTCGCGGCGTGTATGGGTCAGACCGTTGAGGTCGACCCCGCCGGCAGTGAGCGCTGCGAGGGCTGCGAATCCCGTAAAACCCGTGAATGAGGTACTGAGGTAAACGCATGCGATTCCGTTTCATCGTCTCCGAGACCTTCAAGGGGCTCAGCCGCAACCTGGTGATGACCGTGTCGGTGATCCTGGTGTCCTTTGTGTCATTGCTGTTCGTCGGGGCCTCGGTGCTGCTGCAGAACCAGATCTCCGTGATGAAGGGAGACTGGTATGACAAGGTTGAGGTCAGCGTCTACATGTGCCCGCCGTCCTCGAATGCGGCGGCATGCGCCGACGGCGAGGCCACACAGGAGCAGATCGACGCCGTTGAGGAACTGATCAAGTCGGACACGCTCGCCCCCTACATCGAGGCCTACTCGATCGAGTCGAAGGCGGACGCATACGAGCGGTTCATGGAGGCCTACGGGGAGTCTCGCATCGGCCGCAACGCAACCGAGGACATGATGCCGGTGTCCTTCCGGATCAAGCTAGTGGAACCGGAGAAGTACCGGGTGGTCGCCGAGCAGTTCACCGGACGTGCCGGGGTCGAGCGCGTCATCGACCAGAGCGAGACCCTCGACCCCCTGTTCGTGCTGATGAATCGAGTCTCCTGGATCACCGGCGGGCTGGCGGCGATTCTGGCGCTGACGGCGGTACTGCTGATATCCACCACAATTCGACTGTCCGCCATGAGCCGCTCCAAGGAGACCGGCATTATGCGGCTAGTCGGCGCCTCGAACCTGTTCATCCAGCTGCCCTTCATGCTCGAGGGCGCCATTGCCGCACTGATCGGTGCGATTGGCGCGGTGGCCGCGCTGTGGGCGGGGGCCCGCTACATCGTCACGGACTGGTTGGCAACCTCGCTTAAATTCACCGCCTTTATCGGCACCGGCGACGTGGTACGCCTGGCCCCCTGGCTGCTGCTGGCCGCCGTCGTCCTGGCCCTGGCCTCATCCGCCTTCTCACTGTCCAAGTACACAAGGGTCTGATCGCCATGTTCTCAGTCCGCTCGTCCCTTCAAGCGCGCCGCGCCCGCCGTCGTCTCGGGCGGCGGGCCCGCCGCGCCGTCGCAGGCGCCGTCGCCCTGGTCCTGGTAGCTTCACCCGCGTACGTCGGCGCGCAGGCCGACGAGCGCCAGGACGCCGTCGACGACCAGGCCGCCGCGCAGCGCAAGCAGGCCGAGCTGGCCGCATCCCTGGAGGGCGTGTCCGCGGAGCTGGGGCAGGCCTACATCGAGCTGCAGAACGCCCAGGCGTCCCTGAGTACCGCACAGACCGAGCTCGATAACGCTGAAATCGTGCTGGCGCAGAAGGAACGCGAGCAGCAGACCGCCGCGGACCGCCTGGCCGTGGCCGAGTCCGAGCTGGCGACCCTGCGCGAACAGGCGGAGCAGACGCAGACGACTGTCGACGAGAACACCACATCGGTAGCCGACCTGGTAGTAGCCACCTATCAGGGTGACAGCGCCGTGACCTCCTGGACCTACGTGCTCGCCTCCGACTCCGTCGACGAGCTCACCGACCGTGCCTCCACCATGGAGATCGCCACCGGCGTGCAGGAATCCGTCCTGGCTGCCGCCGAGGAGGAGCGCGCGCAGGCCGCCAACCGCCAGGCCCGCCAGAACGCGACCACCGAGCGCGTCGCTACGCTGAAGACTGAGGCAGATGCCGCCAAGGCAGCCGCGCAGACCGCCAAGGACACCGCCAAGACCAAGCGTGACCAGGTGGCCGCGCTGAAGGCCGAGAAGGAGACGGCCGCGTCCAATCTGGAGACGCAGAAGGCCGGCCTGGAGAAGCAGCAGGCCCAGGCGGCAGCCGATGAGCAGGCCGCTGCCACCGAGATCGCGGAGCTGGACGCGGCCAACAGGTCTTCCGCCGGCTACACCGGATCGGCGTCGGGCTCGGGGGCCTCGTCCTCACTGGGCAGCGGCTCCATCGGGCACCCCATCGCCGGGCCCCTCATTGTTGCCTCGCCCTTCGGCTACCGCGTCCACCCAATCACGGGGCAGAGGAGGCTGCACGCCGGAGTCGACCTCGTGGCCTCATCCGGCACACCCCAGTATGCGGGTGTGGCCGGAACCGTCACCCACAACATCAACAGCTCGTGCGGTAATGGCGTCTTCATCAACGGAGGCGTGATCAATGGGCAGTCCGTGGTGCTGGCCTACTGCCACCTGTCTGCGATCTCCGTGCCCAATGGCGCCACCGTCACCCGGGGGCAGACGATCGGGCTCACGGGCATGACCGGGGGCGCCACGGGGCCCCACGTCCACTTCGAGGTGATTATCAACGGTACGGAGATCGACCCCATGACCCTGCCCGGGTTCTGAGGGGTGGACCCGGCGCCGCCTTGGGCGTCAGCTGCGGCGGCACGGGGTTGTGCTGACCGCTCCGGGTGCGGCGCTCGGGCCTGTGGCTGGGCGTCTTGGCGACCGGAGCGGTCGGCAGTAGGATTCGGCGCCGTAGTGTGACGGACCGGGACGAGGGAAGGAGACTCCGGTGGCCAAGAAGACCGAGGGGACCAAGAAGCTCACCCCGGCCGAGCGCGCCAAGGCGGCAGCCGCCGCGCACAAGACCATCGCCCGCAATCGCAGGGCGACGCACGACTACTTCATCGAGGACCGCTACGAGGCCGGCCTCGCCCTGACTGGCACCGAGGTGAAGGCCCTGCGCATGGGGCGGGCCTCCCTGACCGAGGCGTGGATCGAGATCGACCGCAATGGCGAGGCCTGGCTGCAGGGCGCCCACATCCCCGAGTACCTGCAGGGCACTTGGAACAACCACTCCCCGCGTCGCAAGCGCAAGCTGCTGCTGCACCGCTCCGAGCTGGACAAGCTCGCCCAGCGGGTGCAGGCCAAGGGCTACACCATCGTGCCGCTGGAGCTTTACTTCATCGATGGCCGCGTCAAGCTGGAGCTCGCCCTGGCTCGCGGTAAGCAGGACTGGGACAAGCGCCAGGCCCTGCGGGAGGCGCAGGACAAGCGCGAGGCGGCGCGCGCCATGGCTTCCGCCAACCGGCGTCGCGGCTGACACGGGTATCCCGGTAAGCCTTCCTCTGAGGGGCGTGACGGCGCCCGCCGACGAGCGAGCGCCGTCGTCCGGACCGCCAAGCCCGGACGACGGGCGGGCTGCGACGACCAGCGGGGCGGCTCGCCCTACCAGCGGTCGTGCACGTGGGTGCGGATGCGCCGGTCGTACAGGTCCGCCAGGGCGGCATGCAGCTGGTCGCTCAGCGGTTCCAGCGCGGCGGCCGCGGCGTTGGCGCGGGCCTGCTCGGCGCTGCGCGCGCCGGGGATCACCGTGGTCACGCCCGGCTGGTCCAGGATCCAGCGCAGTGCCACCTGGGCGGGCGTGGCGCCGGCCGGGCCGAGCTCGCGGCACAGGGAGGTGAATTCCTGGGCGGCCTTGACGCCGACGTCGAAGGGCACCCCGGAGAAGGTCTCGCCGATGTCGAAGGCGGAGCCGTCGCGGTTGTAGTTGCGGTGGTCGGAGGCAGGGAAGGTGGTGTCCTCGCGGTACCGGCCGGATAGCAGCCCGGAGGCCAGCGGCACGCGGGCGATGATTGCGGTGCTGGTGGCCTGCGCCGTCGGCAGCACCTGCTCCAGCGGCTTGCGGCGGAAGACGTTGAGGATGATCTGCACGCTAGCGCAGCCGGGGCGGCGCATGGCCTCCAGGGCCTGGGCGCAGGTCTCCACACTGACCCCGTAGGCGCGGATGCGGCCTGCGCCCACCATCTCCTCTAGCCAGTCCCAGGTGTGCTCGGCGGAGATGACTTCACTGGGCGGGCAGTGCAACTGCACCAGGTCCAGGGTGTCCACGCCCAGGTTCTGCCGGGAGCGGTCGTTCCAGGCCAGGAAGGCGTCGCGCGTGTAGTTCTCGGGGAGCTGCTCCACGCGCCGACCCATCTTGGTGGCTACGGTGAGTCCGGCCTCGGGGTGGGCGGCGGTGAATGCGCCGACTAACTGCTCGGAGCGCCCGTCGCCGTAGACGTCGGCGGTGTCGATGAAGGTGACGCCTGCGTCGAGCGCCGCCTGCAGGGTGGCGGTGGCGTCCTCGGCGGTGACCTCGCCCCAGTCGGTGCCGAGCTGCCAGGTGCCGATGCCGACGGTGGAGATGTCGCGGTTCAGAGCGGGGAGTGGGCGTGTCTCCATGGTGCTTGCCTCCTGCGGTGGTGGGCTGGTGCCGCCAGCCTAGCGGTCCTAGTGACTCGGCGAAACAAAAAGTAGTGGTGAAGGTCTCGTATCCGCTGCGGCGGGCGCTGGTATCCTTGAGTTGCTGAGGTTTCAGCGTGTTCCCGTGCCGCTCGCGGGCGGGAAGAACTCAACAGGGGATGATCGGTTTCGACGACGGTCGTGGATTCAGGAGAAGCGGGTCGAGGAGGCACAGTCATCTCGTCAACGCCCTGTGCAAACCTATAGGTGCCGATAAAACTCGCGCCGACTTCGTCCTCGTCGCCTGACGAGAGCCGAAGTTCGCCAGCCCGGGAACGCTTCCGGCCCGGTTCCTGGCGTCATCTAGGAAGCCACTGCCGAGGCCCCATGCCACCGGGGGTCTCGGGACACTTAGGTGGCTGAGCCCGTCGGCGTCCTTGTTCGCGTGAGACGCCGGGGCTGAGAAAATCAGCAGCGAACTGCACCCGGAGAAGTCCTGTTACATTGCCGTCGGACCGGGGTTCGATTCCCCGCATCTCCACTACGAACCTGCTGACGCGCCGATACGTCGACGTGTCAGCAGGTTTTCCACGTTTGCGTCCGGCTTTGATCGGTGTCGG
>NZ_PIZC01000052.1:0-18960 GCF_019325145.1 Actinomyces sp. 594 | reverse complement strand
GTGTGCGTTGCACGACCACCCCGGGGTCGTGCAACGCACACCAAGGTCGTGGAGTACGGCCCGGGGTCGTGCAATACACGGGTGGGGCAACCATTGCGGCGGTCCAGAAATGCGGGGCCACGGCGCCCCGCCGCCCTCGTCGAGGTTGGCTAGCGCGCCTGCGCGGCACCCAGGGACGGAATGTCACAGAGGCCTGCGGATCGTCATGCCGCCACGCGCTCGCGGTATGGGGGCAGTCGCGCAATGACTCGCACTCCCCGGGCGGTCGCCCGTGGCGCGCTTGAGGCACCCCTGCCCAAGGCTTGGGCAGGGGTGGCCCCTTCACGCATGCATATCCGTTACCTGTCGCGGGTGATAGCGATGCCGAGGCTGACGCCCCAGATCGCCCATGATGCGCACACTACGGGCACCCACGGGTGCGCCGCGATGGCGGTGAGGATGCCGATTATGATGCCGATGGCGACGATGATGACGATGTTCTGACGACGCGTCATATGCGTTCCTTTCCGGTAAGGAGGTGGTGGGGTCAATCGAGCGTCAGCGAGCTCGAGGACGCTGAGTCCGCTTCTGGCCCAGCGCTTCCCTGACTGCGTCCCTTAATAGGGGACGCAGCTGATTTTCGCGGTGGCGTCGCCGGGAACCGCTCTCCGTGGGCGCGAGGGTGGAATGAGAACGCGAGTGCGGAACGGCCCTCGGGAACGTGGGCGAGTATCTACTATATCGCTCGATGGTCCTAGCTGCGGCTTGATCTCTGTGCTGATGTAAGTTGAGGGCCGGTGGTCACGATGATGCATTGCGCCGGGGAGACGAGGATGCGGCACCTTACTGGTGAGGAGTTCGGTGCGGTCGTCCTTGACTTGCTTGATTTCATGGTGGATCACGGTTACCCACAGGTCGCCGCCGACGACGTACGTGACGTCTGGCGGGATGATGCTGGGGCCGCGTTCTGCATTCTGCTTAGTGATTTGCCACGGCTTGGCGTGCGGCTTCCCGGACCGCTGTGGGACAGAGTACGCGCTGAGATCCATGACCCTGACAATTACGGCGCCTTCGCAGAGTACGCAGATGCCGTCACCGCCTTCCAGGAAGACCGTCGCCGCACGGAGTAGCCGCCTGCTGCGGAGCTCCAGTCAGCGGTTGTGGGTCTGCCAGGGCGGGTCGGAATGCAAGGAGGAGGTCTATCTCGACCTGATGCGGCGCGAGCACGCCGCATGGGCGGCGGAGATGCGCGTGAGGTTCAAGCGGCGGATGGGGCGGGAGGAGTTCTGCCGCTAGCTTGCCGAGTCGCTGCTCGGCCGCCGGCTCATCCTGCAGCTTCGCGCTATCAATGACGCCTCCCTGCGCAGCAAGTGCGGCGATGAGGCCATCAAGGATACCGCGAGGTCTCCCTCGGCCACGTGAACCACCACGCCGGTGGAGTCGGGGTCCAGCCTACTGTCCTCCAGACTGCGCCGGGCCGCCGGGTTCTCTGCATCGGCCTCAAAGGTGAGGTCGGAACCGTCCTGCGTCTGAACGGTGGCGCCTGCGGGCCGTGAACAGAACATGACCGCCTCTTCTCGCAACCATGCGACACACCCGCCCCGGAATCGAAGGATACGCGCGCAGGTACCTGTGTGTGCCTTTCAACCCGGTTCTTCGGACTCGCGCGCCCGGGCGGAGCGGAAAGGGGCGGCGGTACGCGTACTCTCCGCCCATGACGCCGACGCCGCCCCGCCCGCCCTACGAGCCCGCCACCGCGCTCGTACTCCAGCGCCTCGAGGCCGCCGGCGGACTCCCGCCCCTGAATAGCGCCACGCTGCCCGCCCGTCGCCTACCGGTCGCCCAGCGTCGCGCCGCCTTCCTTACGGCCCACCCGGAGGTGCGCCTGCGCGAGGAGACCCTGACCTGCGAAGACGGGACCGCCATGCCGCTGACGGTGGTGCTCCCGCCCGACGACGAGGTACAGCCCGGCGCTCCACTGCTGCTGTCCATCCACGGCGGCGGCCGGGTGATGGGTTGCCGCTTCGACGACCTGGCCGCCCCGGCCAACTGGGCGCGATGCTTCGGCGGCATCGTCGTCGCCCCGGAGTACCGCCTGGCCCCGGAGCACCCCGCACCCGCAGCGGGGGAGGACTGCCTGGCGGCGCTGACCTGGGCTGCCGCGCACGCCGCGGACTATGGGGCGGATCCGGAACGCATCGTGGTCGTCGGGCCCAGCGGCGGTGGGGGACTGGCCGCCTGCCTGGCCCTGGCCGCCCGCGACCGCGGCGGGCCCCGGGCGCTGGGCTACCTGCTCGACTACCCGATGCTGGACGACCGTACCGGGCAACCCGGCCCCGACGGCACGGTGCAACCGCCGTCGGCCCGCCAGTTCCCCGACGACGGGCTGTGGCCGGCGCAGTGGAACGACTGGGCCTGGGAACAGATCCTGCCCGGTCGCCGCGGCGGGTCCGAGGTGAGCGAATACGAGGCGGCCGGCCGCGCCGTCGACCAGCCGGGCGCTCTGGCCGGGCTGCCGCCGGTGTTCCTGTCGGTCGCCGACGCCGAAACCTTCCGGGACGAGGTGGTTGCCTTCGCCGCCGCCCTGTGGCGCGACGGCGGGGACTGCGAACTGCACGTGTGGCCGGGCGCCACCCACGCCATGGAGTACGTCAGCACCACCTGGCTGCGCGACGGCCTGGAGGCCGCACGACTGAGCTGGCTCACCCGGCTGCTGGAGCCCGAAGACCCGCGCCTCAACCTGTCGCGGGTGATGGGGGAGGGGACCTTCCCGACGATTACGGCGGCTGCCCCGGGCGGTGGGGCCGGCGGCGAGCTCAATGACGAACAATGACGGACTGGGCCGGCCACAGGCGTGTCCGTGACCGACCTCGGCACGTTAGTTCTACCGGTCTCGGCGCGTCATTAGTGCCGGTCTGGGCGTGTTACTGGTGCCGGTCTGGGCGTGTTACTGGTGCCGGTCTGGGTGGAGGGCGGCCATGAGCGGCTCGTAGTGAGCCACAACCGCCTCGCGGTAGGCTTCCGCGTCCCCGGCACGGGCCGCCTGCAGCATCGCCCGGTGGGCGTTGGCGGTCTTGACGATGTCATCGGGGTGCGGCGCGTCAAGCATGGGAACCGTCATGGTGTGGATCGCCCACAACGCCTCCATCAGGTGTGCGAAGAGCTGATTGGGCACCGGCGCCAGCAGCATCCGGTGGAAGCCGCGGTCCTGGTCGGTGAAGGTCTCCCCGCGCGCCGCCAGCGCCTCCATCTCATCCACTACCGCGTCGATCTCGGCATCTTCGCGCCCATGCCACGCCCCCAGCACGGCGTCGGTCAGGGCCGTGTCCAGGGTGCGGCGGACCTCCACCACCTCGCGCAGGCTGCGGTAGTCGTCCCCCGGCTTCAGCAGGCCCCGGAAGACGAGCGACTCGACCATCGGCCGCATGGATACCTGGCCCACGAACATGCCATGGCCGTGACGCACCTCCACGATGTCCAGCGCGGTGAGCGTGCGCACGGCCTCCCGCACGGAGGAGCGCGATACGCCCAGCGTCTCGCACAGCTGCGACTCGGTCGGCAGGGGATCACCGGGCTGCAGGTGGGACAGCAGGATGTAGTCCTTGATGGCGTTCATCGCGCCTGTGGCCTGGGTCGTTGCTCCGCTTATTGAGGCGTAAGCGCCCCGCTTCATGTCCACCACGGTGATCGTTCCTCTTCGGCTCCGGTAACGGTGTCCTGCTTGTGCGTGTCTGCTGGCCAGGGGAGAACGGGATGGTTCCCGGGTCATCGTTACACACAATCACGGCTCCGTCCGGGGATTGATCAGATGTCTGATGCCTGCTACAGTCATTCTACCGACGTCAGACAACAGACGTCCGATCTCAGGAGACCTCAATGACGATCTCGACTCCCCGCGCCTCCCGCCGCGACTTCATCCGCCTGTCCTCCACCCTCGGCGTCGCAGCCGGCCTGACCGCCGCCCTCGCTGCCTGCGGCGGCTCCGACTCCACCGGTACCGGCTCCGGCGCCACCACGTCGGCGGGCGAACCTGCCGCCAACGCCGCCGCCTCCAACGCCGACGGCACCATCACCGCCGGCATCTCCTACGAGCTGGGCACCAACGGCTACGACCCCATGACCACCTCCGCCGCGCTCACCGTCGCCGCCAACTGGCACACCCTGGAGGGCCTGACCGAACTGCACCCCGCCACCCGCGAGTGCTACGCCGCCCTGGCCGCCGGCCTGCCCAACCAGGTGGATGACACCACCTACGAGGTGACCCTGCGCGACGGCGCCGTCTTCTCCGACGGCACGCCCGTGACCGCCGACGACGTCGTCTTCTCCTTCGAGCGCGTACTGGACCCGGGCAACAACTCCCTTTACTCCCAGTTCATCACCTTCATCGACTCCGTGGCGACGAAGGACGACGCCACCGTCACCATCACCACCAAGTACCCCTACTCGCTCGTGGCCGAGCGCATCAGCGTGGTCAAGATCGTGCCGCGCGCCGCCGTCGAGGCCGATGCCGCAGGCTTCGACATGAACCCCATCGGCACCGGCCCCTACACCATGACCGACAACGGCGCCGCCTCCCAGACGATCGTCTTTGAGCGCAACGACAACTACAACGGCCCGCACCCGGCGCTGGCCAAGTCCATGACCTGGCAGATCCTGCCCGACGACACCACCCGCACCAACGCCATCACCTCCTCCGCGGTCCAGGCCATCGACGCTGTCCCCGTGGCCAACCTGGCCACCATGCAGGCGCCGATCACCGTGGCCGCTCAGCAGGGCTTCTCCCTGCTGTTCGCCATGTTCAACAACGCCACGCTCTCCGACGTCCGGGCCCGCCAGGCGATCCTGTACGCCCTGGACTACACCAAGATCTGCGAGACCGGTATGGGCACGCTCGCCACCCCCGCCACCTGCTTCGTCCAGGCCGACCACCCCGCCTACAGGCAGGCCAGCACCGTCTACACCTACGACGCCGACAAGGCCAAGTCCCTGCTGGCCGAGGCCGGGGTGACCAGCATCAACCTGCTGTGCTCCGACCACGGCTGGTTCGCCTCCGTCCGCCCAATCATCCGCGAGAACCTCGAGGCCCTGGGCATCACGGTGCACTATGACGAGAAGAAGTCCGCGGATGTCTACTCCTTCATCGACTCCGCCCAGGGCGACTGGGATGTGGTCATCGCCCCGGGTGACCCCTCCGTCTTCGGCAATGACGCGGACCTGCTCATGCGCTGGTGGTACGCCGGCGACACCTGGACCGACACCCGCCTGCACTGGAAGGGCACCGACGCCTACAACCAGGTGCAGGCCGCCCTGGACGAGGCCGTCCAGCTCGACGGCGAGGCCCAGGTTGCCAAGTGGCAGGAGATCTTCGACCTGATCGCCGCGGACGTGCCGCTCTACCCGATCTTCCACCGCAAGTCGCCCACCGCCTACGACGCCGAGGCACTCGTCGGCTTCCAGCCGATCGCGCTGACCGGACTGTCCTTCGTCGACGTCGGCACCACCGCCGCCTGACCCCCGGCAGCCCAGACCTACCCCCGGCAAAGGACTACCCCAGTGTCCAACCTCCTCCGCCTGATCGGCCGCCGCCTGGTGGCACTGCCGATCATGGTGCTGGGCGTGACACTGCTCGTGTTCGTCGTCATGTCGTTCTCCTCGGCCGACCCGGCGCGCCTGGCGCTGGGGGAGGCCGCCACGGCAGACGCCCTCGAGCAGTACCGCCAGGCCCACCACCTCAACGACCCGTTGCTGCAACGCTTCTGGGACTACCTGGTGGGCCTGGCGCACGGCGATCTCGGCACCACCTTCACCGGCGTGAAGATCACCGATATGGTCGCCAGCGCCTTCCCCATCACCCTGCAGCTGACCTTCATCGGCATCTTTCTGGCCGTCATCGCCGCCACCATCCTCGGCGTGCTCGCCGCCCTGTACCGGGACGCCTGGCCCGACCAGGTCATCCGCGTGATCTCCATCCTGTGCCTGGCCACTCCCTCCTTCTGGCTGGCCCTGCTGCTGATCCAGTGGTTCGGCGACATTCCCGGCGCCACCGGCGCCTTCCCCTCGGTGGTCACCCAGTGGGTCTCCCTCGGCGACGACCCCGGCGCCTACGTGCGGCAGATCTTCCTGCCGGCCCTGGCCGTGGCCGTGCCCAACACCGGCACCCTCACCCGCGTGGTGCGCACCGCCATGGTCGAGGAGCTCGACCGCGACTACGTGCGCACCGCCATCGGCGCCGGCATCCCCAAGCACGTCGTCGTCGCCCGCAACGTGCTGCGCAACGCCCTGATCACCCCGCTGACGGTGCTGGGCCTGCGCCTCGGCTACGCCATGGGCGGCGCCGTGGTCATCGAGATGATCTTCAACATCCAGGGGATGGGGCAGCTGATCTTCCAGGGCATCACCCGCAATGACGTCAACATCGTCCAGGGCGTGTCCATCACGGTCGCACTGGCCTTCATCATCATCAACATCGTCGTTGACATGCTCTACGTGCTGGTCAACCCGAGGATCAGGAGCGTCTGATGCCCCACCGCCGCACACTGGAGAAGGTATCCGCCCCCGGCCTGCGCTTCCAGGGCTGGCACCGCCTGCCGCTGGGCTCCAAGATCGCCGTCATCGTCCTGGCCGCCATTGCCCTGCTGGCCGTCTTCGCCCCGCTCGTGGCCCCCTACAACCCGGGCGCCACCGGCCTGGCCTCCGCCCAGACCGTCACCCATGTGGAGGGCGTGGGCGACGTCGTCTCCTCCGACCCCGCCGTCGCCCCCTCCGCCGCCCACCTGTTCGGCACCGACGCCACCGGCCGGGACATCTTCTCCCGCGCCGTCTACGGCGCCCGCGTGTCCCTGGTGGTGGGCCTGAGCGCCACCGGCATCGCCCTGGCCCTGGCCGCTGTGCTCGGCGCCATCGCCGCCACCAGCCGCAAGTGGATCGGGGAGGTGGTCATGCGCGTGCTCGACGTGCTCATGTCCTTCCCCGGGATCGCGCTCGCGGCCGTGCTGGTGCTGGCCATGTCCGCCTCCGGGCTGCCTATGGTGGCCGTGATCATCATCGCCACGGCGGTGGTATACACCCCGCAGCTCACCCGCGTGGTGCGCGCCAACGTCCTCGCCCAGTTCGGGGAGGACTACGTGGCCGCCTCCAAGGTCATGGGAGCCCGCGTCCCCTGGATCCTGGCCAAGCACGTGGTGCGCAACTGCGTCGCCCCGATCATGGTCTACGCCACCGTCCTGGTGGCCGACGCCATCGTCTTCGAGGCCTCGCTGTCATTCATCGGGGCCGGCATCAAGGCGGTCAACACCCCCACCTGGGGCAACATGCTATCCGAGGGCAAGGCCCTGCTGCTGTCCGGCCACTGGTGGCCGACCTTCTTCCCCGGCCTGATGATCCTGATCACCACCCTGTGCCTGAACATCCTGTCCGAGGGCCTGACCGACGCGATGGCCTCCCCACGCATCCGCGCCCACGTGGACGTCGAGGCCGATGAGGAGGCCATGCAGACCGAGCAGGCCTGGGACGAGGCCGGCCACGCCGTCCGCGTCCACGCCGACGACGCCGCCGACGCTGTCCCCGGCGGGCAGAAGAGTGCCCTGACCGGGATTGTGGAGCCCGCCGCCGAGGAGGTACCGCTCGCCGAGCGGCTGGCCGCCCTGCGCCGGGCGGAGCTCGCCCGCCACGACCGGCTCGTCTACCCCACTCCGGAGGCGGAGCCCGTACTGGAGGTGGAGGACCTCTCGATCGCCTTCCCCGCCCAGCACGGGGAGGTCAACATCGTCGACGGCGTGTCCTTCTCCGTGCGCCCCGGCGAGACCATGGGACTGGTCGGCGAATCCGGTTGCGGGAAGTCCATCACCTCCATGGCGGTCATGGGACTGCTGCCGGCAAGCGCCCGCATCACCGGGCGGATCCGCTTCCAGGGCCGCGACCTGCTGGAGCTGAGCCCCAAGGAGCACAACGCCCTGCGCGGCCACGAGATGAGCATGATCTACCAGGACGCCCTGTCCTCGCTGAACCCCTCCATGCTCATCCGCTCCCAGATGAAGCAGCTCACCTCCCGCGGCGGCACCCGCAGCGCCGAGGAACTGCTTGAGCTGGTGGGCCTGGACCCGGTGCGCACGCTGAAGAGCTACCCGCATGAGCTGTCCGGCGGGCAGCGTCAGCGCGTGCTGATCGCCATGGCGCTCACCCGCGACCCCAGCCTGGTCATCGCTGACGAGCCCACCACCGCCCTGGACGTGACCGTGCAGAAGCAGGTCATCGACCTGCTGAACCGGCTGCGCGAGCAGCTCGGCTTCGCCATGGTGTTCGTCAGTCACGACCTGGCCCTGGTGGCCAAGGTCGCCCACCGCATCACCGTCATGTACGCCGGCCAGGTGGTCGAGCAGGCCACCACCGCGGAGCTGCTGGAGAACCCCGTCCACGAGTACACCCGCGGCCTGCTCGGGGCGGTGCTGTCCATCGAGGCCGGCTCCAAGCGCCTGCACCAGGTGCGCGGCACCGTCCCCAGCCCGCAGGAGTTCGTATCCGGGGACCGCTTCGCCCCGCGCTCGTCCCATCCCGACGTCGGCCTGAACACCCGCCCGGTGCTGCGGCCCGTGGCCGGGGCACGCGAGCACTACTACGCAACCACGCCCGAGCTCGAGGCGATCCTCGCCCAGGAGGCCCACTGATGAGCGCCGACAAGTACGCCGACTGGAACCCCGAGACCGACCCGGTCATCGAGCTGCGCCACGCCCACGTGATCCACAAGTCCCGTACCGGCAAGCTCTTCCGACCCGACACCGTCCACGCCGTCAACGACGTCTCCCTGACGGTGCGCCGCGGCCAGACCCTGGGACTGGTGGGCGAGTCCGGCTGCGGGAAGTCCACCACCGCCCGCGTCATGACCGGCCTGCAGCCGCTGACCCGCGGAGAGGTCTACTTCAAGGGCCGTCCGCTCGGGCACTCCGCCGCCGACCGTCGCGCCCTGGGGCGCTCGGTGTCCGTGGTCTTCCAGGACCCCGCCACCGCCCTGAATCCGCGCATGATCGTGCACGACACGCTCATCGACCCGCTTAACGTCCACGGCATCGGCTCGCCCGCCGAGCGGGAGGCCAGGGTGCGTGACCTGCTGCACCTGGTGGGGCTGCCGCCCAGCGCCCTGGAGGTGCTGCCGCGGCAGATCTCCGGCGGGCAGCGCCAGCGCGTCGCCATCGCCCGGGCGCTGGCCCTGGACCCGGACATCATCGTCGCTGATGAGCCCACCTCCGCCCTGGACGTGTCCGTGCGCGCCCAGGTCCTGAACCTGCTGCAGGACCTGAAGGCCGCCCTCGGCCTGGGCCTGGTTTTCATCAGCCACGACATCAACACGGTCCGCTACGTCTCCGACCGCATCGCCGTCATGTACTTCGGCCGCATCATCGAGATGAACACGACCGCGGAGATCTTCGCCCACCCCCGGCAGGAGTACACGCGCACCCTGCTCGGCGCCGTACCCAGCCTGCTCGAGGCCTGACCGGCCGGCCCCGCAAACCCACCCCGACCTGCAGCCCGACCTGCACCCCAACCTGCACCCCAACCTGCACCCCAACCTGCAAGGAAACCATCACATGGACACCCGCTTCACCGGCGTCATCCCGCCGGTCATCACTCCCTTCAAGCACGGCGAGATCGACCTTGACTCCCTCCGCCGCACCGTCGACTTCCTCGTCACCTCCGGCGTGCACGGACTGTTCATCGGCGGCTCCTCCGGCGAGATCGCCTACCTGACCGACTCCCAGCGCGACGCCGTGTTCACCGCCGCCGTGGAGCAGGCCGCCGGGCGCGTACCCGTGCTTGCGGGAGTCATTGACACCACCGCCCACCGGGTTATCGAGCAGGCCCGGCGGGCCGAGTCCCTCGGCGTCGACGCCGTCGTCGCCGCCTGCCCGTTCTATGCGATCAACGACGCCGGCGAGATCGCCGACCACTTCCGTGCCATCGCTGCCGCGCTGAGCGTGCCCCTGCTGGCCTACGACGTGCCCGTGCGGCTGAACGGCAAGAAGCTGGACCGCGACCTGCTTGTGGCCCTGGGCAAGGAGGGCGTGCTGGCCGGGGTCAAGGACTCCTCCGGGGATGACGTCGGCTTCCGTCGGCTGGTCGCGGCCAACGCCGCCGCCGGACACCCCCTGGCGCTGCTCACCGGGCACGAGTGCGTGGTAGATGGCATGGCGCTGCTGGGGGCTGACGGCTGCGTGCCCGGCTACGGCAATGTGGAGCCCCGCGCCTACGCGGAATTGTGGGAGGCTGCTCGCGCCGGGCGCTGGCAGGAGGCCCGCACCATCCAGGAACGGTTGTGCGCCGGCTTCGAGATCGTGTACGTGCCGCGCGGCCGCTCCGCCGACGCGTCCGGCATCGGCGCCTTCAAGACCGTCATGGCGGCCCAGGGCACCATCGACACCAATGAGATGGCCTTCCCGGTGCGTGCCCTGGAGGGCGAGACCCGCGCCCGGATCCTGGCGATCGCCCGCACCCAGGGCCTGATCTGAGATGGCCGCCGTACCCGGCCGGGACGGCCACCGGCCCACCCCGAGCGAGGTGCTGGTGGGCGTGGACGTGGGCGGCACCAAGATCGCCGCCGCGCGCGTCGACGCCGCCGGAGCCCTACGCGGGCCCGTGCAGGAGGTGCCCACGCCGTCCCACGCGGGTCCGGCCGCCATGCTCGACACCATAGCCGGGCTGGTTGTGGCCGTGGCCGCCGACGGCGCGGGCACGACGGCGGCGCGGCGCCCCGGTCCGGTGGCGGCGGTCGGCATCGGCGCGGCGGGCGTAATCGACACCGTGCGCGGCACGGTCGTCTCCGCCACCGACGCCATCACCGGATGGAGCGGAACGGATGTCGCCGGGGGAGTGGCCGAGCGACTGGCCGGTGCAGGCCTGGAGCGACTGGACGGCACAGTTCCCCCGGTCTACGTCGACAACGACGTCAACGCCTATGCCGCCGGCGAGGCCTGGATCGGGGCCGGAGCCGGGGCCGCCTGCGCGCTGGTGGTGGCCGTGGGCACCGGCGTCGGTGGGGCGGTGATCCTGGATGGGAGCGTGCACCACGGGGCGCACTTCCTGGCCGGGGAGATGGGGCACATGCCCTGCGGCCTGGCGGCGGGGGAGCGGTGCACCTGCGGGCGGCCCGGCCACCTCGAGGCGGTGGCCGCCGGCCCCCAGATCGCCCGCCGCTACCGGGAGGCCACCGGCGCCCAGGACGTGGTCAGCGCCCACGCCGTCGAGCGCCTCGCCCGCGCCGGTGACCCCGACGCCCGTCGCCTGTACCGCGAGGCCGCCACCGCGCTCGGGCAGGCCATCGCCGGCGTAGTCACCGTGCTCGACCCCGACCGGGTGATCATCTCCGGAGGGCTGGCCCGCTCCGGGCGGCTGTGGTGGGATCCGCTGCGCGAGACCGTGCGTCGTGAGCTTATCGAGCCAGTGGCCACGGACTTGCCGCTCGTGCCGGCCGCCCTGGGCACGGCCGCGCCGATCATCGGGGCGGCCCACGAGGCCGCCCGGAGCCTGAGCCGTGCCGGCTGAAGCCCTCCCGGGCGCCTAGCTGCTGGGCGGCGTCACTCAGCCCACTGCCCAGCCACATCATCGCGCTGCATCAAGGAGTCTCATATGCAAACCCGCAAACCCGTACTCGAGCGCCTGCGCGGCGGACTGATCGTCTCCTCCCAGGCCTATCCCGGTGAGCCCATGCGCGACCCGCGCACCATGGACCAGGTCGCCCGGGCCTGCGTGGCCGGGGGCGCGGTCGGCATCCGCGCCCAGGGCCTGGCCGACCTGGCCCTGATCACCCAGCACGTGGACGTGCCCGTTATCGGGCTGTGGAAGGACGGCAATGAGGGCGTCTTCATCACTCCCACGCTCACCCACGCCATCGCCGTGGCTGCCACCGGCGTGCAGGTCGTCGCCCTGGACGGGACCCGACGTCCCCGCCCCGATGGCCGTACCCTCGCCCAGACCGTGTCGGGGCTCAAGGCCGCCCGTCCGGGCGTCCTGGTCATGGCCGACTGCGGCAGCCTGGACGATGCCCGAGCCGCGCAGGACGCCGGCGCCGATATCCTGTGCACCACCCTGGCCGGATACACCGGTGAGCGTCCCGTCACCGACGGGCCGGATATCGAGCTCGTCGACCAACTGGCGGCGATCGCCCGGGTCCCGGTAATCGTAGAGGGCCGGGTGCACACCCCGGCGCAGGCCGCGCTGGCCATGGATCATGGCGCCTTCGCCGTCGTGGTCGGCACGGCCATCACCCACCCCGCCACCATTACCTCGTGGTTCGTTGACGCCGTCACACGGCGGTGATGGAACCGGTGTGGTTCTTGTTGCGAATGCGCCTGAAGTGTTTGGTGTGGGCCACAAAACGGTACGCCACGCCGAGGAAAACGCCGCCATATCTGACAAATCGCCCCGTTTATGCATAGCGTTACGGCCAGCGGTACCGCATCGAGGTGCCCAACCGTCGTTCAGACGCCTAGACAAACGAGTATCCGATCGAGAGGCAGATACATGTCCATCAACCGCACCGAGCTCATTGCCGCCATCGCCGAGAAGGCCGGCCTGACCAAGACCGACGCCGACGCCTTCCTCGGCGCCTTCCAGGACGTCCTGGTGGAGAACGTCGCCAAGGGAGAGGCCGTCAAGATCACCGGTCTGATGGGTGTTGAGCGCGTCGAGCGCGCCGCTCGCACCGGCCGCAACCCCCGCACCGGTGAGGAGATCCAGATTCCCGCCGGCCACGGTGTGAAGCTCACCGCCGGCTCCGCCCTGAAGAAGGCCGCCTCCGGCAAGTGACCCGCAAGGGCCACACGGAGCGTCAGGGCCCCGAGGCGGCCTGAGGCTCCCGACCGCGCAAGGCGCGTCGCCCCCCGCACGGGCGGCGCGCCTTCGTTGTGCCCCACCACTCCCTCACAAACCGGAATGGTGCAACCACCACCAGACACCGCCAGGTCGGTAGATGTTACGTGCCGAGGTTGGCAGTCCTGCCCGCGGCAGTTGCCACCGCCTACGAGTCCGGGACCCGCTTCCTTCTGACGGACGATCCGGTTGGCGTGCGGGACCGCTACCTTCCGGGTATGACCGCCCCATCATCGCCTGTTCCCCCGGTCGGTCGGGATGCGCCCGGCCCGCGTTCCGCCCTGGTATTGGACGGCCTGGCCAAGGCCTTTGGGCAGAAGATCGCCGTGAATCTGCTCTCCCTGTCCATCCCCGCCGGCAGCCTGTACGGCATCGTCGGCCCCAACGGAGCCGGCAAGACCACCACTTTGTCCATGGCCACCGGCCTGCTGATGCCCGACGCCGGCCGTGCCCTGGTCCACGGCGTGGACGTGTGGGCTGATCCCGCCCGCGCCAAGGCCCTGCTCGGCGTGCTGCCCGACGGCCTGCGCACCTTCGATCGCCTCAATGGCCTGGAGCTGGTCACCTACTCCGGGTTGCTACGCGGCCTGTCCCGCGACGTCGTCATCCCTCGCGCCACCCAGCTCCTGCACGTACTGGACCTGTGGGATGCGGGCACCACGCTGGTGGCGGACTACTCCGCCGGAATGCGAAAGAAGGTGCACCTGGCGTGCGCTCTGGTCCACTCGCCCAGTGTGCTGGTGCTGGATGAGCCCTTCGAGGCGGTTGACCCCATCTCTGCCAAGACCATCCAGAGCATCCTGACTGACTTCATCGCCGCCGGCGGCACCGTCGTCATCTCCAGCCATGTCATGGTGACCGTGCAGCGCCTTTGCACCCACGTGGCCATCATCGACCAGGGACGCGTCGTCGCCGCCGGCACTACCGCTGAGGTGGCCGCCGGCGGAGACCTTGAGGACCGCTTCGCCCAGCTCGTCGGCGCTCGCACGTCCCGGGAGGAGCTGTCATGGTTGCGACCCTCGTCCGCCTGAGGTGGCGTATAACCCTCAACGCGCTGCGCAGCAATACCTGGGCCGCGATCGGCCTGGTCCTGGGGACTGCGGGTGCGCTGGGAATGCTGGCCCCGCTGGTCGTCGGGGCCATCGCCCTGGGACATGCCGACACGGCTGCGGCGACCGCGGTTATAGGCGCAGTCGGCGCCGTCACCACCCTCGGCTGGGCGGTAGCGCCACTGCTGCTTACCGGCGTCGACGTGACTCTGGATCCGCGCGCAATGGCTGCCTGGGCAGCGCCTTCCCGCGCCCTGAGCCGAGGACTGGCGGTGGCCGGCGCCGCCGGGGTGCCCGGCATAATCACCGGGATGGTGCTGCTCACCCCGGCCCTGACCTGGGCCGTCGCCGGGCGGCTAGGCGCCGCCCTGCTGGCGCTGGCGCTAGCCCCTGCCTGCCTGGCTACCTGCGTGCTGCTGGGGCGCAGCATCGTCGTAGGCGCGGGGGTCTCCTCCTCCCGCCGCGGCCGCGACCTGCTTGCCGTCGTCGGCTTCTTCGCGGTCATGGCGCTCGCCCTGCTGCCCTCCCTGCTGAATGCGGTGCTGGATATGGAGCAGTTCGATCTGAGCGGGGTGATGACGATCGCCAGGGTCCTGGGGCTGACACCATTCGGCTGGGCGCTCGCGGCACCCGGATACCTAGCCCAGGGCGAGACGGCGGCGGCGGTGGCGCTGAGCGCTGGGGCGGTCGCCCTGCCGCTGGTACTGGCACCGATCTGGCACCGGGTCGTGGTCCGTGTCATGACTGGGCCCGCACGTAGCCGCACCCGCTCCCACGCATACGCCGCGGCGTCGGTGCCCGGGAGCGAGTCCGCTAAGGACGGCGCAATCGACGTGCTGCCCTGGCAGCGCCGGCTGGAGCGGATCAGCTCCGGCCCGACGGCGGCCGTGGCCGCGCGCTGCCTGCGCTACTGGCGCACCGACCCGCGCTACCTGGTACAGGTGGCGGCAGTCCTCCTTGTTATCGCGGTGTTCGTCGGGACTATCGGAACCAACTACAGCACCATGACGGACTCCACCGCCAGTGGGAGCACCGTAGTCTTCACCGGCGCCAGCTTCTCCCCGGGGCAGGCGCCGGGCGCACTGTTCATCGTGGGGCTGCTCACCGCACTGCTGGCCGGCTGGATGACTCACGACGACCTGGCCTTCGATTCCACGGCTTTGTGGACCCATATTGCTGCCGTGCTGCCCGGGCGCAGCGATCGCCGCGGGCGCGCGCTTGCGGTGGCTATGTGGCAGCTGCCCCTGCTCGCCGCCGTGCTGCTGCTCAGCGGCTGGCTGACGGGCAACTGGGCGCAGGTGCCCGCCTACCTGGGGGCAAGCCTGGGAATATACGGCGTATCGCTGGCCTGGTCGAGTCTGGCCAGCGCGGCGCTTCCCTATGAGACGAACGCGCCGGGTGAGAACCCCATGAAGTCGCGTACCTCCGGCACCGCATTCATCGCGGCGCTGCTGCAGATGGTGGGAATGCTGGTGATTGGCGTGGTCTGCCTGCCGGTCCTGGTGGCGCTGATCGCCGTCGTGGTGCTGGAGGCCTGGCCCTGGGGCTGGCTGCTGCTGGCTGGCGGCGCGTTATGGGGTGGGGCAGCGGCTTGGATCGGATCGGTACTCGGCGGACGCGTCCTGGACCGGCGCTACGCCGAGGTGCTTGCCACCATCCGATCCTGGCCCGGGCACGATGCCGCATGACAGGCGCCTTCGGCCGAACCCGAAGGTCCCGCCTTCCGGCGGGCTGGTCCGGCACGCCGTAGCATGGGCACGCGGCGCGGGAGCGCCGTCCACCGGCCTCGCGGAAGAGGCCGCGGGTCCGCTTCACCCAAGCAGCATAAGGAAAACCAACCATGGAGCTTGTCATACTCGACACGGCCGAGGAGATCGCCTCCCGCGCCGCCGATGCCATCGAATCCCTGCTGAACGAGAAGCCGAACGCTGTACTCGGCACCGCCACCGGCTCCAGCCCCCTGCCCCTGTACGACGAGCTCACCCGCCGCTGCGCCGCCGGCCGCATCTCCTTCAAGGGCGTCACCGGCTTCATGCTCGACGAGTACGTCGGCCTGCCCGAGGGACACCCCGAGCGCTACGCCACCTTCATGGAGCGCAACCTGCGCTCGCGGGTGGACATGGCCCCCGGGGCCCTGCACGGCCCCGACGCGCTCGCGGACGACCTGGAGCAGGCCTGCGCGGACTACGAGTCACAGATGGCGGCCGCCGGCTACTGCGACCTGCAGATCCTGGGCATCGGCGCCGACGGGCACATCGGCTTCAACGAGCCCGGCGGGCCGCTGGACTCCGCCACCCACGTCGACGTGCTCACCGAGCAGACCCGTTCGGACAACGCCCGCTTCTTCGACGGCGATATCGATGCCGTCCCCACCCACTGCCTCACCCAGGGGCTCGGCACCATCATGAAGGCACGCAAGCTGGTGCTGATCGCCACCGGCGCCAACAAGGCCGAGGCCATCGCCCACCTGGTGGAGGGCGAGATCACCCCCGACTGGCCGGCCACCGTCATGCAGAACCACCCCGACGCCCTGGTGCTCATCGACCGCGAGGCCGCCGGCATGCTCAAGCAGCACTAGCAGCGCCCCGACGACGGCCAGGCGGCAGCCTGCCGGTACTGCCGTTACTGCCGGTGTCAGTGCGGCCGGTGCGTGGTCTACGGGCCAGGTGCCGGCCGCACTGGTGCTCGCGAGGGACTGGAGAGGTGGCGAGAAGGATCGCGCGGCGAGAACGTCGGGGAGAGAGTCGCCACAGGCGCCCGGTCGTGGCTGCACCTGCCGGGCGGCATACACTGTGCGGCATGCGTCAGATCTCCGTCGGGCCTCAGGCCAGCACCGATCCCGCCGGTCCCGCCTCTCCCGCCGGCCCGGCCGGCGAGCCCAGTCAGTCTGCGGGAACGGCCGTTCTCGAGCGCGAGGAGCTGAAGTCGACCGACGACGGCGATGCAGACCGCTTCGCCCACTACGCCGACAAGCGCAAGGCCGAGGCGGCGATGCGCACCGGTCGCCCCGTAGTCGCCCTGTGCGGAAAGCTCTGGGTTCCCAAGCGGGACGCGTCCAAGTACCCGGTGTGCCCCACCTGCAAGGAGATCTATCTGCAGATGCGGCCCGGCGGTGACGGCGACCAGGGCGGCTCCGGCCCCAAGCGCCCGCGCTTCCCCTTCGGACGAGGCGGTCGGTGACTCCCACGCGCCGCCCCCAGCCATCGCACAACCCGACCCAGCCCTCCATCTTCGCCGCGGAGAACCTCTCCCCGGCCTACCCGCAGCGCGCCGCCTGGGGCACCACGCGGCCCCTACGCGCGTGGCAGGCAGCCGCCCTGAAGCAGTACCTGGAGGCGATGCCGCGGGACTTCCTCGCCGTCGCCACCCCCGGCGCGGGCAAGACCACCTTCGCGCTGCGCATCGCTACTGAGCTGCTCACCGCCGGCGAGGTGCACAAGGTGACCGTGGTCTGCCCCACCGAGCACCTGAAGTACCAGTGGGCGGAGGCCGCCGCCCGGGTCGGTATCCGTATCGACCCCTCCTACGCCAACTCCCAGGGCGCGCTCGGCTCCCAGTTCGACGGCGTCGCCGTCACCTACGCGCAGGTGGCGGCCAACCCCAACCTGCACCGCGCGCGCACCGACCGCACCCGCACCCTGGTGATCCTCGACGAGATCCACCACGGCGGCGACGCCCGCAGCTGGGGGGACGCCATCCGCGAGGCCTTCACCCCTGCGCGTCGGCGCCTGTCCCTGACCGGCACGCCCTTCCGCTCCGACGAGTCCCCGATCCCGTTCGTCACCTACACCGAGGAGGCAGGCGGCATCAAGCGCTCCCGCGCCGACTACTCCTATGGCTACGCCGAGGCCCTGGCCGACGGCGTGGTGCGACCGGTGATGTTCATGAGCTATTCGGGGCAGATGCACTGGCGCACCAAGGCCGGTGATGAGGTTGCTGCCCGGCTGGGTGAGCCGCTGACCAAGGACATGGAGTCCCAGGCCTGGCGCACCGCCCTGGACCCGGGCGGGGAGTGGATCCCCGCGGTGCTGGCGGCCGCCGACCAGCGCCTGACCGAGGTACGGCGCCAGGTGCCCGACGCCGGCGGTCTGGTAATCGCCTCCGACCAGAACTCCGCCCGCGCCTACGCGGGTCAGTTGCGCGCCATCACCGGGCAGGCACCCACCGTGGCCCTGTCGGACGACTCCGGTGCCTCCAGCCGCATCGAGACCTTCGCCGCCTCCAAAGACCGCTGGCTGGTGGCGGTGCGCATGGTCTCCGAGGGCGTGGACGTGCCCCGGCTGGCGGTGGGCGTGTACGCCACCTCCGCCTCCACGCCGCTGTTCTTCGCCCAGGCCATCGGCCGCTTCGTGCGCTCCCGCGCCAAGGGGGAGACCGCCAGTGTCTTCCTGCCCTCGGTCACGCCACTGCTGGGCCTGGCCGGTGAAATGGAGGCCGCCCGCGATCATGTGCTCGGCAAGCGGGGCACGGAGGAGGACTCCCGGTTCAGCTCCCCGGAGGACCGGCTGCTCGCCGAGGCCAACCGCACCGAGAGCGCCTCGGATGATCTGCTGGGCGGGTTCGAGGCGATGGACTCCACCGCCGAGTTCGACCGGGTCCTATTCGACGGCGGCGAGTTCGGCACCGGCGCCATGGTCGGCAGCCCCGAGGAGCAGGAGTACCTGGGCCTGCCCGGGCTGCTTGAGCCCGAGCAGGTCACCGCCCTGCTGCGCCAGCGGCAGAACCAGCAGATCAAGCAGCAGAAGCGCCAGCAGGCGGCCGCGCAGCAGCGCCGTACCAATTCTGGGGTCGACGACGCCCGTCGGCGCGCCGCCGCCCGCAAGGAGCTGTCCAAGCTGGTGGGGGCCTGGGCGCGCCGCTCAGGGCAGCCCCACGGGGTGATTCACACCGAGCTGCGGCGCGTGTGCGGCGGCCCGGAGGTGGCCCAGGCCACCACCGAGCAGATCGAGGGGCGCATCGAGACACTGCGCCGCTGGTTCGTCGGGCGGCGCTGACCGCCGCCGCGCTGCCCGGGCAGGGGCTGGCGGCGGCGAGCGTCGGGGCCGACGCGCGTGGCGCGGCTGGGCGCGCCACG
>NZ_PIZC01000051.1:9639-12155 GCF_019325145.1 Actinomyces sp. 594 | reverse complement strand
CGGCTCCCATGTGCGGCGACCCTCGCGGCGCACATGGGAGCCGACCAACCTCCGCCGACCTGAAACCAAAAACGTTGAAATACCAGGCAAAAGCCGTAGGTCGGCTGGATCGGCGGGGTGGTTGAGCGTGCGCCGCGCCCGGGATGACTCACCCGGCATGCCCCTAACTACCCGCCGACCATCCACCGACCAGCGCCATCACCCACCCACACACGCACACCCGAGTTCACCCACCACACCCCCAAACCGGAAGAGCCCGTGATGTCGGACAACAAATATAGAGGAGCCCCGGTCCTCCCATGCGGTCTCGCGTTGGCGTGACTAGATGGAGGACCGGGGCAGATCGGCTGTCACCTCGAGTGAGGCAGCAACCGGATGACGTCAGTCAGTGACGCTCCTGCGGCTGCGGTGCAGGAGCAGGCCCGAGAAGACCAGGCCCGCCGCCAGCATGGTTGCCGCGGTGCCCGCGAAGCCAGTCTTGGCCAGGCTCTTGGAGGAGCCGGCGAAATTGGCGCCGGTTGTTGAACCGGCCTCCGCGCCGGGGTCCGCGGACCCGGTGGACGGCTGCGTGGCCACAGAACCGGAACCAGACGAGTCGTCCCCACCAGGAGCACCAGTACCACCTGCGGACGGACCCGCGGAAGGCTGCCCGGCGGAGCCGCCACCGGCGTTGCTCGTGGGAGCGGCGGAGGGGTCGGTGCCGGGGTCCGAGGTGCCGCCGGTCGACGCATCTGTAGGCGCGGCGCTCGGCCCAGCCGACGGGTCACCGGACGGCGCCTCGGGACCGGCCGACGAGGTATCCGTGGGCTCGTCGCCCTGCTCCGAGGTCGGCTCAGTGGACGGCTGCTCCGAGGGCTCAGCACCGGGGCCACCGGTCGGGTCCGTGCTGGGCTCGGCGGATGGGTTGGTTGACGGCTCATCCGAAGGCTCGTCCGAGGGCTCTACGGAAGGATCACCCGATGGGTCTTCGGAGGGCGTGGCAGGACCGGTGGATGGCTCACCAGACGGGTTGCTTCCCGGCGCCGCGGTCGGATCGGTCGACGGCTGGCCTGTAGGCTCAGCACTCGGCTCCGCCGTGGGACCTGTGGACGGCTCGACGGACGGCTCGACGGACGGCTCCACAGTGGGCTCCGAGGAAGGCTCAGCACCCGGCTCCGTCGTGGGGTCATCGCCCGGCTCAGGATCGGTCCCATAGAAGCCGCCCACGGCGCTCCCGGAACCATCGGGTAGTTCCGCGTGCGCCTCATAGACCACGCCATTTATCGTTACTTTGCTGAACTGAGAGACTCCGCCTTCTGAAGCATACGCGACTCTACATACATCGTCGACACTTTCAACATCAAACGCAAACACGCCATCACGATACTCGCCGTCATAGTAATAGTATCGATTATCGGCATATTCATCTACTGCGTCAGATCCTTGCAAACCACTCCGATAACAAACCACATCCAGATACGAGCCGCAAACAACTCCAGCGACTCCATCGCACAACCCTGTAACCTTATACGATGCAGCCCCAGACACAACCGCATACCAAAGCCCAAGTTGCCTTGATCCATCACCGAGAGTTCCGCGGTCAATTATCCCGGATAGACCAAGCGGCCTTCCCTCGATCTCGCCCCTTCGTCGCGGATCCCCGTTAGAGACATCATATTCGAGTTCAAACTCCTTATCGTCGGTAACTATCACGGCAGTTCTCTGACCAATTTCCGTAGCATCCGACGACTCCCATGAGCACACAAGAACAGTCAGAGTGCCGTGACTGAGATAATCATACGCTTCCGCCATCGCGTTCAGAGTACAGGACAGGAGATTGTCAGCATGAACGTAAAGATTGTCGCGCCCACTACTTTGACAGCTCCCCACAACCGTCCCGTCCGGGAGCGTCAAATCAAAACCATACCACCACACGACCAGATGGCCTACGCCGCCTATAGTCGATCCCGCATACCACTTTAGGTTGTCCGGCAGTTGAATCTGGATTTTGTCCCCCGCGTGCGGGTTGACCGCCTCCCAGGAAATCGTTAATTCAAGCTCTGCCAATGAATCGGTTGTAGCAGGCGCGGCCTTGATGTCGGTGACGGTGATGTTGTTGCGGCCGTTCTGGCCTGCCACGGTGGGCGGGGCCGGGTTCTCGGTGGGCGCGCCGGCCTGGCGGGCCGCGGTTGCCGCCTGCGCCTGCGGGGCGGCCACCTCATCGTCGGCCTGCGCTGACACACCCGCTGTGTCGGCATCCTGCTCCGCGGCGTCCTCGGCGTCAGCGGGCTCACCAGCGGCAGCATCATCCGACTCCGTCAGGACCGCATCAGCATCGGCGTCGGGGACTCCAACAGCCTGAGGCGCCTGCTGCTCTACCGCGGAATCGTCTGCGGCCTCAGGCGCGACGGGAGCCGACTCAGACGCATCATCCGACTGCGTCAGGCCTGCGCCCTCGGCGTCCTGGGCTCCTGCGGCCTGCGCCTCATCCTCGGGCGCCTCGGCCGCTACTGCTACAGCAGTATCCGCAGTCTCGC
>NZ_PIZC01000051.1:0-9307 GCF_019325145.1 Actinomyces sp. 594 | reverse complement strand
AGAGAGAGAGAGAGAGAGAGAGAGTAAGAGTGCTCTCCGTCTCCTAGGAACGGGGATCATCGGTTGTACCTTTCTGGGAGACGGCGCGGGAAGCAGCCCGAACCACGAGCGCCCTCCCAACACCGGTATGATGACGGCTGAAAACAGCCGCGCGTACATGTTCCCTGACCCCGCGATTGGTGTCAACTCGTTAACGATTAACTGTACGTTACCTGTGCCGAAGCCCACACCACGCCCCCCAGTGATGTTCCACGACCCTCGGGAAGTTCCACGACCTTGGTGTGCTTTCCACGACCTCCCCGGGGTCGTGCAACAAGCACCAGGGTCGTGCAACAAGCACCAGGGTCGTGCAACAAGCACCAGGGACGTGGAACGCAACCCCCAACCGCGGGCACGCGCCGAGCGCCGCCGGTGCGCCGCGCCTAGAAGCAGGCGAGCGGGCCCGCCGGGCCCGCGATCACCTGGATGGGGGTGCCGAAGACGGCGGTGAGCACGTCGTCGCGCATGATCTCCGCCGGCGGGCCGAAGCGGAACACGCTCCCGTCCTTCAGGGCGCAGATGCGGTCGGCGTAGCGGGCCGCGAAGTTGATGTCGTGCAGGACGATCAGCACGGTACGGCCGAACTCCCGGGCGGCGCGCTCCAGGTGGTTCATCATCTCCACGCTGTGGGCGATGTCCAGGTTGTTCAGGGGCTCGTCCAGCAGCACGTAGTCGGTCTCCTGGCACAGCACCATGGCCACGTAGGCACGCTGCCGCTGACCGCCGGACAGCTCGTCCAGGTGGCGCCCCTCCAGCTCCCCCAGGCCGAAGAAGTCGATGTAGCGGGAGATGATGCGCTCGTCGTCGGCCGTGAGTCGCCCACGGGAGTAGGGGAAACGGCCGAAGCCCACCAGCTGGCGCACGGTCAGCCGGGTGATGAAGTGATTCTCCTGCCGCAGGATGGACAGCGCCCGCGCCAGGTCCGCCGACTTGGTGGAGGAAACGTCCAGCCCGGCCACGCGCACCGCGCCCTCGTCGATCCCCAGCAGGCGCCCCACCATGGTCAGCAGGGTGGACTTGCCCGCCCCGTTGGGGCCGATGAAGGCGGTGATGCCGCCCGCGGGCAGCTCCAGGCTGACCGGGCCGATGGCGACCTCGGAGTTGTAGACCTTGCGCACTTCGTCCAGCTCGATCACAGGCGCCCCTTTCTGAGTACGACGGCGAGGAACACCGAGCCGCCCACCAGCTCGATGATGATGGAGACGACGCCCTGGGCGTAGAACACGTGGCGCATGATGAAGTAGGCACCCGTGAGCACGAGCAGTCCCAGGCTGGCGGCCATGGGGAACAGGTAGCGGTGGTCGTAGGTGCCCGAAAGCTGGTAGGACAGGGTCGCCACCAGGAAGCCGAGGAAGGTCATGGGGCCGACCAGTGCCGTCGAGGTGGCCATGAGCACCGAGACCAGCACCAGCACGCCGATGGTGGCGCGGGTGTGGCTCAGGCCCAGGCCGGTGGCCGTGTCCCGCCCCAGCGCGATCACGTTGAGCCGACGCGAGCAGAGCATCAGGGCCGCGCTCGCCGCGAGCGCCAGGGGGATGGCGATCGGGTAGTACTCGGGATCGGCGTTGGCGATGGAGCCGAACAGCCGGGCCGAGAGCAGGTCGAACTCGCTGGGGGTGAGCAGGCGCTGCATGAAGGTGGTGACGCTGCCCAGCGCGGAGCCGATGACGATGCCGATCAGCAGCATCGAGTATAGGTTGCGCGCGCCGCCGGTCAGCAGCCAGGAGTACAGCAGCAGGGACAGCCCCACCATGAGCGCCAGCCGCAGGGCGAACATGGGGGCGGTGCGGGTGGCGGTCAGGCCGGTGGCCCCGAAGAAGAAGATGGTGGCGGTCTGGATGGCCCGATACAGGGACTCGAATCCCATGATCGACGGCGTGATGACGCGGTTGCCGGTGGCGGTCTGGAAGGCGATGGTGGCCATGGCCTGGCATACGGCTACCACGATCATGGCGACGACGGCGTCCAGGCGCCGCTCGGCGATCAGCCAGAAGCCGCGGGTCCCCGGCGCCATCGGGTTCCTCCACACCAGCAGGCCGACGGCGAAGCAGACGGCCAGGCCGGTCACCCCCAGGTAGGTCAGCCACCAGCGACGGCGGGCGGCGGGCGTGGCGAAGGCGCCCGAGCGGCGGGCAGCGGGACTGCTCGTGGCCGCGCTGGGATCGGTGGGGGCGCCCGGTGTCGCGCCCGTGCCGGCGGGGGCGCCCCGTGTCTCGCCACCCGCGGGGTGGCCAGTGACCGGAGCGGCAGTGACCGACGTCGTCGGCGCCGCGGAGGCTTCGGGGCTCATGCTCCTCCCCTCCCGGTCTGGCGGATGATCAAGGCGATGAACACCGCGGCCCCCACCAGGCCCAGCACCACAGCCACCGGAATCTCAAAGGGGGCGATGATGGTGCGGGCCAGCAGGTCGCAGGCGGTGACGAGCCCGATGCCCACCAGGCACACCCAGGGCAGGTTGGAGCGCAGGTCGTCCCCGCGGTGCATGGACACCAGGTTGGGGACGATCAGCCCCAGAAAGGGCAGCGAGCCGACCACCACGGTGACGGTGCCGGTGGCCACGGCCACCAGAGCGGTGCCGATCAGCACGGTGCGCCGGTAGTCGACGCCGATGTTGGTGGCCACGTCCTGCCCCAGGCCGACGGCGGTGAGGCGGTCGGCGTAGTGGAAGATCGCGGCCACGACCCCCACCACGATCCACAGCACCTCGTACTGGCCCCGGTACACCGAGGTGAAGCTGCCCTGGAACCACACCCCCAGGGACTGCAGCATGTCGGTCTGCAGGGCGAACAAGGTGGACACGGCGCTGACCACCGCCCCCAGCATCATGCCGATGATCGGCACCAGCAGGGAGGAGCGCAGGGAGACCCGCCGCAGCAGCAGGAAGAACACCGTGGTGCCCAGGAACGCGGCCACCACCGCGCCGGCCATACGCCCCAGCACGCTGGCGCGCGGGAAGAGCACCATGACCGCCAGCAGGCCCAGCCCGGCCCACTCGGTGGTGCCGGTAGTGGTCGGCTCCACGAAGCGGTTCTGGGTGATCAGCTGCATCACCAGGCCGGACATGCTCATGGCCGCCCCGGCCAGCACCAGCGCCAGCGTGCGCGGGACGCGGACATTGCGGAACATCTCCCAGCCGTCCGCGTGGGACAGGATCGAGTACTGGCCGGTGGCCAGGCTCAGGCCCAGCAGAACCACCACCACTACCAGCCCGACCGCGAGCCCCCGGCTGACCAGGGGCTCGCGGGTGCGGGCGGCGGCGTCAGTAGCGCGGCCAGCCGGTGCGTCCGACCTAGAGAGCTGCCGAGTGCTCAGTTCTGTGCACCTTCGAAGGCGTCGGCAATCGAGTTGAGGATCTCCGTGTAGGTGATGATCGACTCGTTGGTGTAGGTGTCCTCCGGGGCGTAGACGATCTGCCCGGCGCCGACCGCGGTGACGTTCTGCAGCGCGGCGTTGCCGGCGATCACATCCGCGGCGGGCGTGTAATTGGCGTCATCCGCGGAAATGGCCGCGTCGCGGTCCATGACGAAGATCCAGTCCGGGTTGGACTCGGCGATCTGCTCCACGGAGACGTCGTCTCCCTGGTGGTCATCGGTGGAGCCCTGAACCTCAAGGGCGGGCTCCAGCTCGAGCAGGTCGAACAGTGGTCCCCAGGTGCGTCCGGTGGTGGGGCCGGAGTAGCCGATCTCCCCGCCGGAGACGATCACCGCCATGACCTTCGAGGAGCCGTCGTAGGCGTTCTTGGCGCGCTCCAGGGCAGTGTCGAAATCAGTTATGAGCGCCTCGGCCTCGGTCTCCTTGCCGAAGACCTGCCCCAGGGCGGTCACCTGGCGCTTGAGCTCGGCGTCGAAGGACTCACCGTCACGGGGCTCAAGGTCCAGTAGGGCGGCGTCCGGGGTGAGCTCCGCAATGGAGTCGTACTGGTCGGCGAAGCGCTGGCCGATGATCACCAGGTCCGGCTCCGCCGCGACCAGGGCCTCCAGGTCGGGCTCGCGGTGGTTGCCCATGTCGGCGACGTCGTCGCTGTCATAGGCGGTGATCGAGGAGGGGATGAGCTGCTTGGGAGCGGCCACCAGGGGCACTCCCCACTCGGCCAGCACCTCGAAGGTGCGGTTATCGGTCGAGGCGGCCCGCTGCACGGGCAGGGCGATCTCCACGCTGCCGTGGTTGTCGTCGATGGTGACCGCCGTTGGCTGGGCGGAGGCCTGCGAGGTTGCAACCGTTGCGGCGCCGTCGGCTGCGGCGGTGGAGCTGGAGGTGGATGCGGTGTCCGTGGATCCGGAGCAGCCTGCCAGCGCCAGGCTGACAGTCGCAGACAGGGCCAGGAGCACGGGGAGTTTGCGAGACATGTGTTCCTTCGGGATGGTAGGGCTCGCGCGGAACGGCCCACGCGAGTGGTGCAGGCAACCTTCACCAACTTAGGTCAGGTTCACCTACGTGAGGCTAACCTACGCTGCACCCGAGGTGCTTCACAAGCGCTTGGCGTCGCGGGAACGGCGGAAGTCACGCGCCAAGCGCGGTCTATGCGGCGAGAGCCCGGCTCACCGCGCCGAGCCGGAGGCAGTGGCACTCGCCGACGCGCTGGCCGCAGCCGTCGCCATTGCCCTACTGGCATCAATGGCTGCAACGATGTCCGGCACGTGGTTCTCGCAGCACCAAGGCAGTGACAGCGGGGAGGCCGCCGCCAGGCTCATGGCGGCAGCCTCGTCGGCGACGAACAGGGCCGTGCCGTCAGCAACGGCCGGGATCTCGGCCAGCCGGTCGTCCGCCTGGACGGCTTCGACGGCGGCGTCGCCGTCCACCTGAGCCCACAACAGATCCGCATCCAGCTGCCCGGCCTCGCTGAGCGGGTAGTCCACGGAAACCGCTCCCGCAACCCCCTCCACCGCCTGAATGGCAGGCGCGGGGGCCAGGCCCAGCTGCCGCAGCACCTGCGAACGCGTGTCAACCTCGGTGAACACGGTTATCGACGGGCCGCCCGCATCGAGTGCGACCGCCGCGTAGGCGGCACCCGAAAGGGAAGGATTCAGGGTGCGTGCGGTGGTCAGTACGTCCGTGGTGGTGTTGACCAGGGCTTCTGCGGCGGCGGAACGCCCCAGCGCCCTGCCGACGGCGACGGTCACCGCCTCCCACGAGACCTCGTAGGCAGAGGCGTCGGCCGGGTACGCCAGAGTGGGGGCGACGGCGGACAGGCGCGCGTATTCATCCTCGCTCATGCCCGAGTGCACACCGAGGATCAGGTCGGGCCCAAGCGCGGCGACCGCATCGGCGTCGACGTCGTGCACTGTGGCGTACAGCGCGGGCGCGGCGGCGGTGTCCCAGCCGGCGCCCAGCGCTTCAAGACCCGCGGTGGTCCAGGGGTAGGCCTCCTGGCCGTCGGCGCCCGCAGTGACGGCGGGCATGCCAATGGGGACCACGCCTAAGGAGATGACCACATCGGCGTCGACGGTGGATATGGCCACGATACGGGTCGGCTCGGCCGCGATCGTGGTGGAGCCGTAGGTGTGGGCGATGGTGATGGGGAAGGACTCGGTGGCGCCCTGCGAGGCGTTGCCCGCGGCGGCCGACGGGCCCGCAGTGCTGCCGCCGCCGGAGGCGCAGGCCGCCAGTAGTGCGGCGGCGCCCGCGGTGGCGGCGCCGGCCAGGAGGTCGCGACGGCTCAGCCGGCGGGTACCGGTGCGGGCGGCGGAACCGGTGCGGGCGGCGGAACCGGTGCGGCGCCGATCGGTGCCGCGGGCGAGGTCGGTAGAACCGGTGAAATTGACGGAATCGACGGAATCGGCCAAAGAAGTGCTTCCCTTCGGTCGGCGGCCCCGGCGCCGGGCGCCCGGGCCTCGGTCGGGGGCATTTTCCTATGTGAGGAGGCCGCGCGGCAAGGTTGTCCGCGGTTCGCGGGGACCGAGGCATGCGCACGCATGCCTGCGTGCAACTAGGGGCATTGCGCACGGGAGCAGCATCACTGGCCTCGGGCCGCGAGAGCACTTACGCGTACTTTCGCGGGAAACCGGGTGCACCCGAGCCTGCTCGGACGGCTCTTGCGCGACGCCGACTCTGCAGCGTGGGCATGCATCGCGGGCTGCGACCGACGCCACCCTCCACGTCCACAAACCATAAGATCCTGATAACGAATCACACACTTTTCGCGCGCCCCTACCCCTTGTACCGTCTGACGCCGCGGCGAAATACTGGAGCGGCACGCACCCCGAATCAGGAGCCGCCTCATGGCCAAGAACACCGGTAAGAACGAACCCACACCCCACTCCAAGTTCCACTGGTTGCTCATCACACTGGCGGTAATCCTGGGCATACCAGGCGTGATCGGGATCTACATATGGATCTCCAACCACATCGTGAGCTCGGTACGGATTCCCGTCATCCTGCTGATCTTCCCGCTATTGCTCTTCATCGCCATTGCAGGCGTCATCGACGACGCCATCATCGAAAAGGCCCCGCAGCTGGTGCGGAACAAGGACCGGTACCTGCTGGCCCAGAAGCTCGGGCACGACCCCATCACCGGGGCGCCCCTGGGGCCACCCCTCAACGTCGGCGGCTACGCCCCGGCACAGGGCAGCGGCATCCCCGGCACAGCGGCGTATGGTCCCGGCCCGCAGTCACAGGACCAGGCGGGTATGACGCCCCAATCGGGATACGGGCAGGCTCCGGCCAACCAGGCAGTGCAGGGATACGGACAGATGCCGGCGGGCTCACAACCCGCTGCGCCCGGTTACCTATACGGCCAGACCATGCCGGCACAGCCGGACGGCCAGGGGCAGGCGGGTCAGGGCCACCCGGGTCAGGGATACGGGCAGTCCGCGCCGCAGGGGCAGCCGGAGGCGTATGGTCCCTATGGCTACGGCGCCCCCACGGCGTAGGTGGCGGCCCCGGAGCAGACGGGTAGTAGTCCCCAGGCAACGCCATTGCCGCGTGACGAGATCGCGACCAATACTGGGGCAGTAACCGATGTCCCGCACTCAGGAGCCTCCTCGTGGCCGCAAACCAGTCGACACAAGTCCCGCCCCGCTCTAAGTACTTCGGCCTGATGTTCTTCCTCGCATGCGTCCTCGGGATTGCGGCGGCGTTCGGCATGTACGCATGGATTTCCAGCCAGGCAACCCACCCGACACGCATACGCGTGATGGTCCTGATGATCCCCTTCACCATCATGCTGTACGCCGTCACGTACATCGATAAGCAGATCCTCGCCAAGTACCCGCACCTGGTTGGGGCGAAGTACCGCGAGCGGCTCGCCGCAGAGCTTGGGCACGACCCGATTACCGGCGCCCCATACCCGCCACTTTATGAATCCGGATCGGCGAATCCGCAGCCCGATGCGCAGGGCTACGGGCAGGTACCCGCATACGGCGCTACGCCTCAGGCGCCAGGCCAGGGCACGGGCCAGGCCCCAGCAGCCAACACGTACGGTTCATACGGTTCATACGGCAACACCTCCGGCAACCACCCGGCCACGCACTGAGCAACGGCGGCGCTTCCGCCTGGCTGCACGCGAACCACGCCGCGCGCTACCGCCCGCCAGGTCGCCGGTATGGCGTCCGACGGCCTTCCAGCAACTGCTCGGACGCCGCGCGCGCCGCACCCGGTGCCTTCTCCTTGCGCTACCCGGACGCCGTCGAAATGAATCGCCTCTGAGCGCCGGGGCAGCTCCTCACTGTCCCACTTAATACGTCGTTGGCGCAGGCACCTGGGTGCTTCCTAGCGATCGCCGCTTCCGTCTGCATTGACGATCCACTCCCCCACGTCGCCTCGGCCCGCAACTGCCCACGGCAGTTCCAGATGACGCACCGAACCACTTTTGCGGCGCCCGAGGCGAGTCTCGTCGAACCGTTGACAGCCCAGCGTCCGGCGCCTATCCTGCGAACTCGCAGCGCCGCATTTTTCTTGCGTCCGCGCAGAGGAGTCCCTGATGAGTAACCTCAAGCACCCACTGGGCAGACGTGTATTCGTTTCGTTCTCGCATTCATCGCTTCGCTGACCCTGACGGGAGAGCGAGCGTTGCTAACGGCGAAGGAATCAGATGAGATGTGCGCGAACGACGTGCGGGAGACACTCACTTCCGTCCCACCCTTCACCAACGACGCGTCTGCAGACCCTCAACCGCACCGCCAAACACGCACAGGCCCATCGCCAAGCGCTCCTCGCCAAGGCGCCCGGCAGCTGCCGGCACCTCGCGCCCCAAGCACGAAGAACCGGTTTGGCCGCCACTTCGCAGGTTCGCCTTTCGCCGGAACGTGGAACCTTGAGCGTTCTCACCCAACCGATCGCCGCACTGGAGCTACGGCGTCGCCAAGTATCGCCGTAACTGGACCAATCCGAACGAGCTGTGAAAAGTGATCAGCATGGGAGAAGACAACCGCCGGGCACGTGGACGCCATCCGATGGTTCCTCTGTGGGCTGCGCTCATGGTGGGGCTGGCGGTGGTGGCGGCCCTTCACCTCCTGTATGCCTACATCTACGTGATTGGGCCCGCGCAGCAGGATAAAGAGCTCACCCTCAAGGAACTGCTGACCGGCCCCGATTACTCGCACCAGTTGGTCTCCTCCCCACAAGACCTTACAGCCGAGCAGTGCCCTGGCGCCTCGGGGTGCATTGAGGCGTGGCGTACGGACCAGGCCGACTATTTCCGCTTCTCCTCCGCGTCCGAGGCGAGTGCTTGGGCGCAGCAGGCAGGCCTCGAGTCCTGCCATTCCGGGTATCGGGTCGTGGCGAACCGTGGGGTGACCACCCTGGATGGTTGGGCAGCTACCTGCGGACTCATTGAGGTTGAGAACAGCTAAGGGAGTCTTCCGTTGTGGGGGTGGCGGGCTAATGGTGGGCGTGCACCCACATCGCCGTTTGCGCGCGCGTTCCGCTAGGTACGGTACGTGGCGCGATGGGCGCTCGGGGCGGGAGATGTGGCCGTAAGTCTCAAAGGGACATCGCGGATCACGGCGGACCGGGTGCGGCGGTTCGCGCTTTCCGGCGACGGCTCGTCTGTTCCGACGAACGATTCGCTAGTTCCAGCGACGGTTCGTACGCTCTGGCCGGTGGTTCGCGGGCCCAGGTTGACAGTTCGTACATTCTCACGACGGTTCGTATGTTCTGGCCGGCGGTCCGTACTCCGGCGCGACGGTTCGTACCTCGTGACGACGGTTCGTACGTTCTGGTCGACGATTCGTACCTGGTGGTGACGGTTCGTACGGTAGGGGTACGTAGCGTCACCGAAAGGTACTGTGCTGTCTCCACACTTCTGGGACGGTTGAGTCTCATGACTTCT
>NZ_PIZC01000003.1:0-18497 GCF_019325145.1 Actinomyces sp. 594 | reverse complement strand
CCAGCACAAACACCAACCCAACCACCGCCGCCCGCATCCGCCAAACCCTGGGCATTAACACTCCCAGATACACGCCCCCGCACCGAAACCACCCCAACACCACCAACACAAACGGACCGGAGCGCTGACACCACTAGCAGACCGCTTCAGCGAGCCGCCCCAAGCCAACCCACCACAACAATCAATTCTGGATATTCCCCCGCATTTTGGGATGTGCCCCCACCTGCGTGCCACCGTGAGCGCCTGGGTGTGCACCGCGTTCGCCCGGAGACGTGTACTCACATCACACCTGGTGCTGCGCCCGGACGCTGGCGTACAGGCAAATGGCGGCGGCGGAGGCGACGTTCAGGGACTCTGCCATTCCGTAGATCGGGATCGAGACCACCGTGTCCGCCGCATCCAGGGCCGCAGGCGCCAGCCCGCGGGCCTCGTTGCCCAGCAGCCAGGCCGATGGCGCGCCGAGCTCCGCCTCGGCGTCGAACAGGCTCACCGTGCCGTGCCCATCGGCAGCGAGCAGCCTCAGCCCCGCCGCCCGCAGTGCGCGCACGGCCTCCTCCAACGTGACACCGGCCAGCACCGGCAGGTGAAACAGGGAACCTGCCGTGGCGCGCACGACCTTCGGGTTCGTCGGATCCACGCTGCCCTTTACCAGCACCACGGCGTCAGCGCCGGCCGCATCAGCGGCGCGAATGATGGTGCCGGCATTGCCGGGATCCTGTGCCTCGGTCAACACCGCCACCAACCGCGCGCCGAACAAGGCCGTCTCCAGGGCCGAGCCTGAGAAGGCGCCGGCCTCGCGCGCGGCGTCGCTCTCCGTCACGGGTGCGGCAGCCCCCGCTCCTCCCCCGCTGGCCCCAGGCTGCGGCCGGGCCGCCACGGCGTCGGTCCTCACCACGGCGAGCACCCCCTGCGCGTCGGCGCTCATGGCTCGCATGACCTCGGGGGTGACCAGGTGGGTGTACAGGCCCGCCCGCGCGGCGGCTTCGGCAATGTCGGCGTGGGCCTGGGCCGCCTCCTCAGTGAAGTAGACGTCGAGCACGTGGCCGGCGACGTGCCGCACCGCCTCGCGCGCGCCCTGCGGCCCCTCCACCAGGAAGCGACGGTACTTGCTGCGGGCGGCGCGGCGGGCCAGCCCGGCCACCCGGGTGATGCGGGCGGCCGCGGGGTTGTCCAGGATCGCGCTCGTGCTCATGGCCGCAGGTTACCGGCCGTATAAGACCGACCCCCGCAACCAGGCCACGCCTTAGGCGCGGGGATTGATTGCGGGGGTCGACTCTGGTTATCGGCCACGCATGGCGACCGGCGACATGCCTGACGTCAGCGCGAAGCTCAGGCCTTGGGGGCGTTGACGTCCGCGGGCAGGGCCTTGCGTGCGGTCTCAACCAGCGCCTTGAAGGCGGCGGGCTCGTTGACAGCCAGCTCGGCGAGCATACGGCGGTCCACCTCAACCCCTGCCAGGCCCAGGCCCTGCATGAACCGGTTGTAGGTCATGCCCTCGGCGCGGGCGGCGGCGTTGATGCGCTGGATCCAAAGACGGCGGAAATCGCCCTTGCGGGCGCGGCGGTCGCGGAAGGCGTACACGCCGGAGTGGGTGACCTGCTCCTTCGCCTTGCGGTACAGGCGAGAGCGCTGTCCGCGGTAGCCGGAGGCGCGGTCAAGTACGGTACGACGCTTCTTCTGGGCGTTAACAGCCCGCTTCACACGTGCCATTTGATGACTCCTTCAAGTGTTGTGGGCCGATCAGCGACCGAGCAGACGCTTGACCTGACGGGTGTCCGCCGGGGCCACGGGCTGGTCCTGGGACAGCTTGCGCTTGCGGCGGGAGGACTTGACCTCCAGCAGGTGGCGCTTGCCGGCCTGCTCGCGCATGAGCTTGCCGCTTCCGGTGACCCGGAAGCGCTTCTTGGCACCGGAGTGCGTCTTGTTCTTCGGCATGTTAGTTTCCTCATTCTCGGTCCCCGACGCCGGATGGGCCGGGGGCTGCGGACCTCGTCGTGTGACGGGGCTGGGTATGTGTGCAGTATGTGCGCGTGCCCGCGGGGCGGACCTGCTGCCGGTGCGGGCTCATTCGCCCGCGGCGGCCTCCTCGGCGGCCTTCGCCTCCACCTTGGCCTCGCGTGCGGCCCGGGCGGCCTGCTTCTCGGCCCTACGGCTGGCGCGGGCGGCCTCACGGCGCCGACGCTGGTCGGACTTGACTTCCGCCTTCTTACGAGTGGGAGACAGGACCATGACCATGTTGCGGCCGTCCTGGCGGGGGTGGGACTCGATGTTGCCCAGCTCGGCGACCTCCTCGGCCACGCGCTGCAGCAGCCTGATGCCCAGCTCCGGGCGGGACTGCTCGCGGCCACGGAAGCGGACGATGCACTTGACCTTGTCACCACCCTTGAGGAAGCGCTCGACATGCCCCATCTTGGTGGCGTAGTCGTGCTCGTCGATCTTGGGCCGGAACTGGATTTCCTTAAGTTGGGTGTTCGCCTGGTTGCGCCGGGCGTCGCGTGCCTTCATGGCCGACTCGTACTTGAACTTGCCGTAGTCCATGAGTCGGCACACCGGAGGGCGCGCATCGGGGGCGACCTCTACGAGGTCAAGGCCTGCCTCCTCAGCCAGGCGGAGAGCGTCCTCCACCCGGACAATGCCGACCTGCTCGCCGCTAGGGCCGACCAGTCGTACCTCGGGGACGCGGATCCGTTCGTTGATACGGGGCTCGCTGATGACTGTTCCTCACTCTTGTCAGTGGTTACCGTTTGCAACGAAGAATGCCTCCGCCGCTAACGCGTGCGAAGGCCTTTCATGTGCTCGTCAGAGCACAGTCGCGAGCACCCATACGGGTGCGCGACTGCGAGGATCGCTCCCCGCATGACCCGGCCCCTTGGGGGACCCAGGTGGGATTTCTCCGCTTGCGTGCCGGAGCCGTGACTCCGGCCGGTCGGTGCCAGAGTCTAGCAGCCTTATCCCGCGCCGACGCCGCAGCAAGCGCCCGCAGAAACGTGACAGTTCCCATAAGCGCATTGCCCTGGGCATCACGTCCCCTGACCATCAGGCGGGCACCGGACACAGCTCCACGGTGTCGATGAACTCCCCCCAGGCCGGGTTGACCATCACATACTGGCACTGCTCCAACGTCGCAGCCACGGCGGGCGTGCCGGCGGATGCGTCTACGCGGATGAACACCCGCAGCTCGGCGTCCTCGCCGGGGGCGAAGGCAACCCCGGTCACCCCGTCGATGGCGCCCAACTGAGCGGCCACCTCCGCCTGCACCGGCTCGTTGCGCCAGGAGGGGATCCAGTCCTCTCCCCCAGCCAGGGCCACCACCGCAGGACGCGGCAGGCGCAAACCGCGCGTGCCCGGGTCGAGTACCCACAGCTGATCGGTTTGCAGGCAGGCGACCTCCGCGGCGCGGCGGGGGGTCACGGGCACGGGACGCACATCTTCACGCCAGGCCGCCACGGCGGCCGCCGAGGTGAAAACCGGCAGGGCCAGGTGGCCGTCGTCGAGCCGGACGGCCAGGTCCGCGGCGTCCTGCGCGGCGTCGGCGGTATGCGGCTCGTGTGCGCCGACGGCAGCAGACGCCTCCCCCAGCCTCAGTGGCGTGGGGCCGCCGGGGGCGTGCACGGCGTGTGCCGCGACGGGCACGATCAGCCGACTGGCCGCCAGCGCGGCCAGCAAGCGGTCGAGATACTCGTGGCGGGCCAGTCCCTGAGCCTCGAGGGCCGCGGTCACGGCGGGGTCGGGGGTGCCGTCGTCGGCGGAGAAGGGAGTGGGCACGGCTAGCAACTGAGCCAGCCGGCTGCGGGCGGCCAGGGCGGCCTCCAACTGCATGTCGGCGGGCAGGCCCGGGCCGCCTGCACCGTCCCCCGCCGCGGGCTCACCGGTGGTATCCGGGATTGTGACCATGCTTGTCACGCCCCCTGCACGGAGTCCGCACCGCGGCACGCGGCAAGTGCCTCCTGAAGCGTGAAGTTGCCGTTATACAGAGCCTTGCCGACGATCGCCCCCTCCAGCCCGTAGCGCTCCAGGCGGGCAAGGGCACGCAGGTCGTCCAGGTGGGCAATGCCGCCGGATGCCACAACCGGAGCGTCGGTGTGCTCGCAGACCTCGCGCAGCAGCTTGATATTCGGGCCCATCAGAGTGCCGTCCTTGGTGACGTCGGTGACTACGTAGCGGGCGCAGCCGGCGGCGTTCAGACGCTCCAGGGTCTCCCACAGGTCCCCGCCCTCCCTGGTCCACCCGCGGGCTGCCAGGGTGGTGCCGCGCACGTCCAGGCCAACGGCGATCTTGTCTCCGTGCTCGGCGATGACCCGCTCGGTCCAGTCGGGGTCCTCCAGGGCGGCAGTGCCGAGGTTGACGCGGGCGGCTCCGGCGGCCAGCGCCCGGTGCAGGGAGGCGTCGTCGCGGATGCCGCCGGAGAGCTCGACCTTGACGTCCACCTCGCCGACGATACGGGCGAGCAGGGGCGCGTTGGTGCCGCGTCCGAAGGCAGCATCCAGGTCCACCAGGTGGATCCACTGCGCGCCGGCTTCCACCCAGTCGCGTGCCGCGTCGATTGGGCTGCCGTAATCCGTTTCGCTGCCAGCCTCACCGCGCAGCAGGCGCACGGCCTTGCCATAGGCGACATCAACGGCCGGGAAAAGGGTGAGCATGGGCGTCTCCTTGATGCTTTGGAGGATGCTTTGGAGCAAGCGGCGGTCTTGTGCGAGTCAGAGAGTAGTTAGCCAGTTGCGCAGCAGCTGCGCGCCGGCGTCCCCGGATTTCTCGGGGTGGAACTGGGTGGCGCTGAGCGCCCCGTTCTCAACGGCAGCAACGAAGTCCTCCCCGTGGGTGGCCCAGGTGGTGCGGGGCAGGCGCGTGCTGCCCGCACCCAGCAGGGCAGCCGGGTCGGTCTTGGCGGCATAGGAGTGCACGAAGTAGAAGCGCTCCGAGCCGGAGGAGTCGTACAGGCCTTCGAACAGCACTGTGTCGGCGGGCGGGCGCACCCGGCTCCACCCCATGTGGGGCACCACATCCGCCTCAAGACGGGAGACGGTGCCGGGCCACTGGTCCAGGCCTGGCACCGGTTCGGCACTGGTTTGCTCAGTGTGCTCGGTGGAGGCGGTGAACATCACCTGCATGCCCACGCAGATACCGAGCACCGGCCTGCCTCCGGCCAGCCGCCGGTCAATCAGCCTGGGAGCGTCCACGGCACGCAGCTGCTCCATGACGGCGGCGAAGGCCCCGACACCGGGTACCACCAGCCCGTCTGCGTTCAGCACCGAGTCGGGGTCCGCGGTCAATTCGGCTTCCGCGCCGACGCGCTCCAGAGCGCGCACCGCCGAGCGCACGTTTCCGCTTCCGTAGGACAGGACGACGACGTGTGGTTGCCTCACGGAGCCAGCCTACCCATCCCCGCCGGAGCTACGGCGCCCACGTCAGCCCTCACTCGGATCGTCACCACGACCGCCATCCCCGTCTCCCCGGTCACGTCGGCGCATGCCGCGGCCCAGCCAACGCATCATGCGGCCGGGCTTGACCTCGTCGGTCCTGATTGCACCCGCGATGTCCTGCACCCGGGTGGCCCCCAGCAGGATGTCCTCGATGTCCTCATCCAGGTCGGGTAGCAGCACACCGGGACTGACCTCCTCCCCAGCCTGCCCGCCCTGGTAGCGACGGGCGGTGATAGTGCCGGACAATCCGGTCTCGATGCCCACGTCAGTCGCCAGGTCGGCGGTTATCAGCACTACCCCGGGGCGGCTGAGGCGGGACAGGGCGGCGGCCAGCTCGGCCGCCTCAGCAGGCTCGGTTTCCGTGCCGCCCAGAAGCTCGGCGATGTCCCACTCTGCGTGCGCGGAGACGAACTCCTTGACCGCGATGGCCCCGGAGCGGGAGGGCACCACCGTGCAGTCCAGGCCGCTGGCGGCGCACAGGGCGGCCAGTGCTTCGGCGCTGGCCAGCGGGGTCAGCACGATAGCGATCTTGATCGCTTTTGCGCCGCCTGCGTCGCCGGAGCCTGCGCCGCCGGGCACACCGTAGACATTGTGGGGCACATCGTCAGCGGAGACGGGGCCGGTGGCCTCTGGCGGCGCGGAGTCCTCGGAGTGCGACTCGGTAGGGTCGGCGGACAGGTCCAGGCCCTCCATCATGGCGGCGAACTCGGCGTCGATGTCCGGCTCGTCATCGGGGCGGCCGACCGGGCCGGTTGTGTGGTCGTCATGCATCACAGTGCGCCTTTGGTCGAGGGGATGCCGTCAACGCGGGGGTCGGGCTCGACGGCGGTCCGCAGTGCGCGGGCCAGGGCCTTGAACTCGGCCTCGGCGATGTGGTGGGGATCGCGCCCGGAGATCACGCGCACGTGCAGGCAGATGCCGGCGTGGTAGGCAATCGCCTCCAGGCAGTGGCGGACCATGGAGCCAGTGAAATGCCCGCCGATGAGGTGGTGCACGAAGGCATCGGACTCGCCGTCGTGCACCAGGTAGGGACGGCCGGAGATGTCGACGACGGCCTGTGCCAGGGCCTCGTCCAGGGGGACGAGCGCGTCACCGAAGCGGCGGATGCCGCGCTTGTCCCCCAGGGCGGTCTTCAGTGCCTCCCCGATGCAGATGGCGGTGTCCTCCACGGTGTGGTGGACGTCGATGTCGGTGTCGCCGCTGGCGCGCACGGTCAGGTCGATCAGCGAGTGCTTTCCCAGGGCGGTGAGCATGTGGTCGTAGAAGGGCACCGTGGTGGAGATGTCGGTGCGTCCGGTGCCGTCCAGGTTCAGCTCAACCACCACGGAGGACTCACTGGTGGCGCGTTCAATGTGAGCGGTGCGGTTCATGCGTTCTTCTCCTCGTTGACCAGAGTTGTGGCTTGCCCGGTCGTATTCCCGGTGACGGCGAGCAGGGCGGTGCGGAAGCGCTCCATCTCCTGCGGCGTGCCGACGCAGGCCCGCAGGTACCCCTCCGGGCCGACGACGCGAATCAGCACGCCGCGCTCCAGCAGGCCCCGCCACACCGCCTCCCGATCGGCGAAGGGACCGAACAGGACGAAGTTGGCGTCGGAGTCGTGGGCGTTCCAGCCATGCGCGCGCAGCCACTCCACCAGGGCGTCGCGCTCGTCACGCAGGGAGGCGACCTGGCTCATCAGCTCCTGCCGGTGATCCAGTGCGGCCAGCGCAGCCGCCTGGGAGATGGCGGACAGGTGGTAGGGCAGGCGGACTATGCGCAGCATGTCCACCAGCTCGGCGGAGGCGGCCAGGTACCCCAGCCGCAGCCCGGCCATGCCGAAGGCCTTGCTCATGGTGCGGGTGACGGCCAAGTGCGGGTAACGGGGGGTGCCGTCGGCGTCGGTTCGCTCCAGCAGCTCCAGCGCACTGGGCACACCGGGACGGCGGAATTCCGCATAGGCCTCGTCGATCACCACCACACAGTCCGTAGCGGTGTCAGCACTGTCAGCACTGTCGCCGCTCGTCGCCGTGTCGGCAGGGCCGTGTCCGCGGGCCGCTTCGAGGACGGCAACGACGTCGTTAAGCGGCAGAGCCGTACCGGTGGGGTTGTTGGGGCTGGCGAGGATGAGCACCGCTGGGCGCTCGCGCGCGATGGCCGCGGCAACTGCGCCGACGTCGACGGTGAAGTCCTCGCGCCTGGGCCCGGTGACGTAGCGCGTGAAAGTGTCGCGAGCGTACTCGGGGTACATGGAATAGGTGGGTGTGAAGGACAGGCAGGTGCGCCCGGGGCCGCCGAAGGCCTGCAGCACATGCGCCATGACCTCGTTGGAGCCGTTGGCCGCCCAGACCTGCTCCCCGCTCAGGCTGACACCGGACTCGGCGGCGAGGTAGTCGGCCAGGGCGGCACGCAGGCCGGGGAAGTCGCGGTCCGGGTAGCGGTTCAGCCCGCTCGCGGCCCGCCCCGCAGCCGCAGCGATGTCCGCAACCACGGCAGGGCTGGGCGGATAGGGGTTCTCATTGACGTTCAGGCGCACCGGCACGTCAAGTTCAGGAGCGCCGTAGGGTTCGCAGCCCTGCAGATCGGGTCGCAGCGGGAGCACTGTCACGCTGCCGGAGTCTACGCGTACTGCGGCCTTGCCCCGGCACGCGTCCTAGCCAGCGGTCGTCAGCAGGATCTCCTCGGCGTCCAGCCGTTCGAGCGCGAACTCCAGGCTGGAGGAGGAGAACAGGCCCCCGTCACGGGCATCGAGCAGGGCGTGGCGCTGCACTCGGATGGTCTCGACGGCGAGTTCGCGCGCCTCGGTGGGGGTGAGCGTGCCCGCGTGCTGGCGGGCGGCGGCGTCGCCCAGGAGCCGGAGCAACCGCTCGCGCTCGGCAACATCGGCGGTGCTGGAGGCCATGCGCGGGCGGACCAGGCGGATGACACCGCTCAGCGTGAGCCCCTGAATGACCAGTGAGCCACCGGCGACCAGCAGCGCCACCAGCAGCAGGAACGGCCGGGCGGGCGTGGACAGGGGCAGGGTCTGGGCGGCTGCCAGGGTGACGGCGCCGCGCATGCCCGCCCACACGATCACCGCCCCCTCGCGCGGCCCGAGGGGATCGGCGGTGAAGTAGTCCAGGTCTGCCCCCCGGCGTCGCTGGCGCCGCTGACCGCGCTCCAGGCGCTCGCGCCAACCGGTGAGGGCCTGGTGCCACTGCTGCGGGGACAGGCCGTGTTGGGCTAGCAGCTCTTCGTCGATGTCACGTGCGCGCTCCAGGCGGGCCTCGAAGTGTTCCAGGCGCTGGCGCTCCTCCTCCAAGTGACGGCGGTGGCGGCGGCGCACGTGGCGCAGCCAGAGCAGCAGCGGTACTACGAAGGCCACCCGCACCAGGACCGCCAGGGCCCCGGCTCCGGCGGCCAGGAGCACGGCGTTGCGCAGGCCGAAACCGTCGTCGATCACGTCCTGGGCGATCCCGTAGGCCTGCAGCCCCATAACCAGGAAGATGCCGCCTTCCAGAATCAGCTCAATGGTGCGCCAGTTCTGCTGGGCGGTCAGCCTGTGGGCGGGCGGCAGCAGTCGGGGCCTGCGGTAGGAGATGACCAGGCCGGCGACGACGGCGGCGACCAGCCCGGAGCCGCCCAAGTAGTCGGTGGGCAGGGAGGCCAGGAAGGGGATGGTGAAGGACACGACCGTGTCCGCCGTCGGGTTGGTGATGCGGGAGCGGACCCGGATGCTGCCCTCCCCCACCACCCAGCCGATGGCCAGGGCCAGGGCCAGCGAGGTGAGGAAGCCGGAGACGAGCGCTGCGGGCTGCAGGGCGTCGGCGCTGTGCGCGATGCCCGCGGCCGTGGCGGAGGACAGCAGGATCAGGGCGGTGGCGTCATTGAACAGTCCCTCCCCCTCCAAGATGGTGATGATCCGCTGGGAGACGCCCGAGCCGCGGGCAATGGTGATGGCGACGGCGTCGGTGGGGCTCAGCACAGCCCCGAGTGCGATGGCCCAGGGCAGGGCGATGGCGGGCACTACGGCATGCACCACCAGGCCGATGATGCCGGCGCTGGCGGCAACCAGCCCGACGGCGAGCGCGGTGACGGCGCGTAGCTCGCGTCGGAAGTCCATCACGGGCATGGATACCGCAGTGGAGAACAGCAGTGGGGGCAGTACCGCCTCGAGGACGATGTCGGGGTCCAGCTCGATCGCCGAGACGAACGGCAGGAAGCCGATGCCCGCCCCCAGGGCCAGCAGCAGTAGCGGTGAGGCTACGCCGACCCTGGGGGCGAGTTGGTTGCCGGCGGCAATGACGAGCAGGCCCGCCACCGCGATGATAAGTATTTCCACGGCCGCACCTTAAGGTGCGGCCGTGGAAGCAGCCTCAGAAACGCGCGGACGCCAGCCGGGCGCCCTCGGTCAGGGAGGCGAGCTTGGACCAGGCGATGTGGGCGTGCACGCGTCCGCCCAGGCCGCAGTCGGTGGAGGCGACCACGCGCTCGGGGCCGACCAGCCGGGCAAAGCGCTCGATGCGGTCGGCAACGAGCTCGGGGTGCTCCAGCACGTTGGTGGCGTGGGAGACGACGCCCGGGATCAGGTACTTGCCGTCGGGAAGCGAGGTGTCCTGCCAGATCTTCCACTCGTGCTCGTGGCGTACGTTAGCGGCCTCGAAGCTCAGCCCGTTGGCGTTCACCGACAGGGCCAGGTCGACGATCTTGTCGAAGCCGAGGTCGGTGGAGTGCGGCCCGTGCCAGGAGCCCCAGCACACGTGGTAGCGGACCTGGGCGGGGTCAATGCCCTCCAGGGCGTGGTTAAGGGCCTCGATGCGCACGGCGGAGAAGCGGCGGTAGTCCTCCAGGGACGGCTCGGTGACGAACTGGTCCCAGGACTCGGCCAGGTCAGGGGCGTCGATCTGGACCGTGAGCCCGGCATCGGTGATCGCCCGGTACTCCTCGCGCAGGGCCTCGGCCCAGGCCCATACGGCCGCCTCGTCGTCCTCGTAGTAGTAGTTGCCGACGCGTGCCGCCGAGGCCGGGGAGACGGAGGCCACGAAGCCTTCGCTCAGCGGCTTGCCGGCCCCCTCGAGCGCGCGGGTGAGTGCGGCAATGTCGCGGGCGACGACGTCCTGACCGGTGTAGCGGATCTCGCCGGTCACCACCGGGAACACCCAGGGGCGCCGAGTGGCCAGGTGGATGCCGGAGGTGGGGTCGGAGTAGGCGTCGGCGTAGGCGACCCAGTCGCGGCGGTCGGTCATGGCATCCAGCTCGAGCTTGCCGGCCGGGGTGGGCTTGCGCTCGGGCAGCTGGTCGAGCAGCTCCAGGCCGCTGAAGCGGCTGAAGGAATATGACCACCAGGCCCCGTAGTCGACCTTCTCGGTCATGGCGTGACCGTATTCGCCGTCGTTGACGATCGTCAGGCCGATCTCGGCCTGACGGGCGACGACAGCGTCGGTCTGCTCGGCGACGACCGCCGCGAGTCCGGCGTCGTCGAGCGTGCCGGCCGCGTGTGCTGCATTCGCCTCCAGCAGTGCCTCGGTGCGGGGCAGGGAGCCAACATGGGTGGTGCGGATTTGCTTGGCCATTTCAGGTCCTTCCATCGGTCCTGGCGGGAGCACCGCACCGCCGGACGCATGCCGACGGCGTGGTTGCTGCGGCGTCAACGAGCCAGGTCTCTCAGCCGCTCTGGATGGTGCGGCAACACCCTACCAAGTTCCCCGCGCCGTCCCCGCACTCTCGGCGTGTCAGCGCCGCTTGCGCCGCACCGGCCGGTCGGCCTGCCGGGAGGGCGTCCGGGTCCTAGCGCTCGGCGACGATCTCCACGCGGCGGTTGGCCGCCCGGCCCTCCTCCGACACGGTGCCGTCCTCATTGGTCTCCGCAGCAATTGGCTCGGACTCCCCCTTGCCCTCCGCGGTGATCTCAAGTTCGGGCAGCCGGGCGCTGATATACGTCTTGACCGCCTGGGCTCGGCGCTCAGACAAGTCCTGGTTATAGGCGTCCTCGTCCACCGAGTCGGTGTGCCCGACAATCGTCACCGTGGCGGGCGGATCATCCTTCCAGTCCTCGATGAGCTCGTCGAGTACCTCGTGGGCGCGGTCGGTAAGGTCCGCGGAGTCCGTCTCGAAGTTGATGTCGCTAGACAACGTCGTGGTGGTCCGGTCCCCCCGCTCCACCACCGAGGCCGCACCGTCCAGGGCCCCGATCGGGGCCTCAATGTCGAAGCTCCGCAACTCGATGGAGTATGCGGGAGCGTCGATGTTCTCCCCGGCGCCCGGCAAGACCCCGGGGTCGACGTACCAGGTTGCCGTCGCGGGCTCCGTCGCGCTCGGCGTCGCAGAGGCGGCCAGCGCCGTGGGCTGGGAGTTGGTCGCGACCACCGCCGCTCCCACCAGCATCACGGTCCCCGCCGCGCCCGCGAGCCGGGCGGCATACAGGGCACGGCGGTTCATCGCGTCACCGCCACGTCCGTGAACAGCTGCAGGCCGGGAATTGACACCGTGACAGTCTTCACATTCTCAGGCAGGGGCGCGTACATGTTGTAGTAGATCGCAGTATCACCCGGGCGGATCCTGCCGGGCTGGGAGCACAATCGCTCGCCGTCGGTGTTGCGGGCCGTCTCGTAAGTCTTCTGGTTCAGGGAGTCGATGAGCATCACTCCCGAGGTGGTTCCGGCCCCACCGGGGCTACTGAATTCAGAGCTCATGTAAAGGCCTTCGTGGTCTTCATCATCCGGCGAGAGGCAGGTTACCGAGAAGGTGACAACCGTGAAGCCCCCGGTAACTGTGACGGCATTGAGGTCCACGCGCGCCGGCTCCTCGGCTGCATACCCGTTGCTCAGCTCCACCTCCTGGGAACCGAGTACGGGCAGCTCGCCGGTAAAGGGCAGGGCCGTTCCGGCCGCCGAAGCCTGTGCGGCCGCGCCGACGACGTCTGCGCCTGCGGCGTCGGCGTCCTCGCCGTCGTCACGCCCGGTCAGGCTGCAGGCCGCCAGCACGCCGGCCAGCACTGCGGAGCCGCCCCACGCCAGAAGTCGACGCCGACTGACGCCTGCGGCCGACAGGGACTCCGGGGTCGGCCTAAACTGTGATGAAGACGTGGACATGCGGCAACTCCTCGGGAAGGAAAGTGGCAAGCACCGTATGTGACTGGCGGGCGGAGGCCCGACGCCTGGGCGAATGACGCGGCACCAAACTTAGTATGCCGGAACGTTATCTTACCGGAGCAGCGGAGTCAACCCGAGTGGATACGCATCGGCGGCACCAATCGCGCAGAGCGGGTTCGCGTCGGTGCGCCGGGCTAGCGTTGCGGCCATGAACCAGCCCGCCACAAACGCCGCTCCCGCCAGCCCGATCCGCGAGCGCGCCGAGGCGGTGCTGCGGGACCTGGTCGGCCGGGCGGACGCGCAGTTGCGTACGGACCAGTTGCGCGCCGTCGAGGCGCTGGTGGTGCAGCGCCGGCGCGCGCTAGTAGTGCAACGCACCGGCTGGGGCAAGTCTGCTGTCTACTTTATAGCAACCGTGTTACTACGCGAGGGTTGGGCCGACTGGCGGCCGGGTACTCCGCTCCCCGTGGCCGGCGCGCGGGAGGCTGCCGGAGCAACAGTGATCGTCTCCCCGCTACTAGCACTCATGCGTGATCAAGTTGCAGCCGCGCAGCGCGCCGGTATCAACGCCCTGACCATGAACTCGGTCAACGCCCCGCAGTGGCCCGAGATCGAGGCGCAGGTGCAACGCGGCGAGGTCGACTTGCTGCTGGTGTCCCCCGAGCGGCTCAACCACCCCGTCTTCCGGGAAGAGGTCCTGCCCCGGCTGGCTGCAGACGCCGCCCTGGTGGTGATTGACGAGGCCCACTGCATCTCCGACTGGGGGCACGACTTCCGCCCCGACTACCGGCGCATCCGCACCCTGCTGTCGCAGCTGCCGCACAGGACGCCGGTACTGGCCACCACGGCGACGGCCAACGCCCGGGTCACCGCCGATATCGCCGAGCAGCTGAGCACCGCGTCCCCTGCGGACACTGCCGCGGACGGCACTGCGGCGTCAGCGCCAGGCCGCGACGTGCTGGTACTGCGCGGCACGCTTGCACGCGATTCCCTGCACCTGGGGGTGCAGCAGCTACCCGATGCCGCTTCCCGCCTGGCGTGGCTGGTCAGCTACCTACAGGGCACGCCTGGATCCGGGATCGTGTACTGCCTGACGGTCGCAGCGGCCGAAGAGGTAGCCGAGCGATTACGTGACGCAGGCATGGCGGTCTCCGCCTACACGGGGCGCACGGATTCCGCGGAGCGGGAGCGCCTGGAGGAGGAGCTCAGGGACAACCGGGTAAAGGCGCTGGTGGCCACCAGCGCACTCGGCATGGGCTTCGACAAGCCGGACTTGGCATTCGTCGTGCACCTGGGGGCACCGAGCTCGCCAGTGGCCTACTACCAGCAAGTGGGCCGGGCGGGGCGCGGGGTCGAGCGCGCGGAGGTGATCCTCCTGCCGGGGGCCGAGGACCGCGCCATTTGGGACTGGTTCGGCGCCCAGGGATTTCCTCCCCCGGATGCGGTCCGGGAGGTTCTGGCAGCGCTGGACCGGGGCGGCGCGGCGGGCGGACGTCCCGTCAGCACGAACACGCTGGAGGCCGTGGTACCGCTGCGCCGCGCCCGCCTGGAGTCCATGCTCAAGGTCCTTGACGTTGATGGCGCAGTACAGCGGGTGCCTGGGGGCTGGCAGGCAACCGGGCGTCCCTGGGCCTATGACGCGCCCCGGTATGAGCGGGTCGAGCGGGCGCGGCGCGCCGAGCAGGAGCTGATGGAGCGTTATGAGTCCTTGTCCGCGCCCGACTGCCGGATGGCCTTTCTTCGCCGGGTACTGGATGATCCGGAGCTGACCGCCGACTGGCGGTGCGGCACCTGCGACCTGTGCGGCGGGCTGGACCTGCCGCAGGTACCGGCCGAGCAGGAGGTTTCCGCCGCCCGTCGAGCGATGGCACGCGTGGGCATTGCGATCGAGCCCCGCAGGCGTTGGCCCGCCGGCATGGACCGCCTGGGCCTCCCCGAGCTCAGGGGCGCTATCGCCGCGGCCGACCGAGCGGAGCCGGGGCTGGCAGTCGGCCGCCTGGACGGGCTGGGCGTGTCCGCGTCCCTGCGCGATCTGCTGGACTCAGGTGCCGACTCCGAGGTGCCGCCCTCCCTGCGCACCCCCGTGCTGGAGGTCGCCGACAGGCTCGCCGCCCAGGCGATTTCCGTATCCGGGGAGGGCGACGCGCAGGTCGGTCCGAAGGAGCTGGCGGTAGTCGTCATTGACTCGCGCACGCGCCCAAGGCTTGTACGCCACCTGGGGCACGCGCTGGCGCATCACCTGGGAGCCGTTCCGCTGGGCGTCATCGGGGTGCGAGGTGAGCCGGGGCGCCACGACGTCGGCTCCGCCTTCCGGCTGGCGGACAGTGTCCGTTCCCTGACACTGGAGAAATGGCCACCGCGGGTCCTGGAGCGCTTACACAACCGTCACGTCGTGCTGGTGGATGACTGGACCGACTCCGGCTGGACGCTCACCGTCGGCGCCATGCTGCTGCGGCGGGCGGGGGCGGCCGGGGTGTACCCCCTGGTGCTAGCGCAGCGCTGAGTACTGAGCCAGTGCCTGCCAACAGTCCTGTTGTCAGCCGCCGTCCTCGATACGCGCCGCAGTGACCAGGTCTTGCGCCACTGTGCCGGAGTCCGGTCCGGTGCCGCCCGGCCCAGTGGTGCTCGGGGGCTGCCCGGGTGCGGTGGTTTCCGCGGAGACGATCCCCTCATCCTGGAGGTAGTACCACCACAGCGGCGCGGCCCAGGCGCGCGGCTGCCCCAGCGCGACCGCCGTAAGGTGCTGGGCGACGGCGGACCGGCCCGCTTCGGCGTCATCGGCTGACCCGAACCACCAGGGTCCCTCGTCGAGGTCTTCAGCGCCGTAGCCCAGTTCGGTCAGCGCCGTCTGCTTGTCCCCCACCACCCGCCGCAGCGTTTCCATGACGCGCCGGGCGCCGGATCCCAGCGGATGCCACTGCGGGTACACGGACAGCCCAACCACATCAGTCAGCTCCAGCAGCTCCCCCCGCAAGTTGGCTGCGGCCCAGGACAGGACGGACTCCGCGGCCGTGCCCTGACCGAGCTGGTAGTACAGGGTGAGCACGCGCGTGGCTGCGGCAGTGGCGGGGGTCTCGGCCAGGACTCGCGCAGCGGCAAGCGTCCGCGCAACGGCATCCGGACCGGTCCACTGTGCGGCGAGCTCATTGCCGATCTCCCAGGCGTCGGCGTCGGGGAAGGTGCCGACCAGAGCCGCCAGCCTCCGCCTCCACGCGTCCTCGGTGTACTCGGCCAGGTCCTGGGAGTCGCAGACCTGCACCATGACGCGGACACCAGCGTCATGCAACTCCGTGGCGCACCGCCTCCACTCCGCCAGCTCCGCAGTGTCCTCGGTGTCTGCAACAACGATACGCACCAGCCGGGTCCGGCCGGCCTCCTCCAGCGGGGCTATCGCCTCGGCCGCCGTACCGGGGTCCGGGGCGGCGGTGAAGGTCACTCCGAGCATGGCGTCCTCGGGCCCGCTGCCCGCGGCGGCCGCATCAAGGGCCAGTTGGGCGGAGGTCGCCGCCTCCAGCGCATCGTTGGCGAGCGCGGCGCGCTCGACGGGAGTTCCCGCGGCCGCGCACGCGTCCAGTGCCCGGGAGGTGAGCGCACGCAGCTGGTTGACCGCCTGGGCCGTATCCGCCTCGGCTCCGCTGGTCGGCAGGCTGCGCACCGCATCCGCTTGGGCGTTGTGCAGGCTGCGCGCCGCTAGCTCGGCCAGGGCGTAGCGTCCGGGCCCCGGCACGTCCACGAGCAGGGCCGAGTAGCCGTGGCTGGTGGGCCAGGACAGGTTAAGACAGGCGGGGCCGCCCGCAGGCAGCTCCAGGCATGCAGTGGACTCCCCGTGCGCTTGCAAGGGGGCGAGCTCGATCAGCTCGAGCGTGTCGGTATCGAGCAGAGCGTCATCGCGTCCTTCCTCCCCCACCCCGTTGGTCTGCCGCTCAAGCAGCTGACTCAAGGTCATGAGCTCACCATCAGGGGCGGCGACGTCGAGCCGCGCCAGGGCGCCCGTGCTGGGCGGCTCCCCTGGCGCGGCCTGCAGCTTTATCAGGGGAAGGGGCGCGAGAGCCAGGCCGACACCTCCCGCCACGAGCAGGCCCAGGGCCCGCCGCCGGGATACTCTGCGGGGCCGGGCCGGCGCGGGAGGATCGGCAGGCGCCTCGGACGCGGCCACGTCATCCCCCGCCTGGCTGGAGGCCTCGGAAGCAAGCATCACTTCAGCTCCGTTGCGGGCACGAAGGTGTAGCCCTCTGCCCGGATGCCCTCAACGACCTGCTGCAGCAGCGACACGTCATAGTAGGGGTGGAAGAAGAAGCTGGCGGTGGCGTGCGTACCCACCAGGTTGGCGCGTGCGGCAGCCACGAGGTCCGCGGGCAGGCGCGGCGGATGCTGGTTGTACGCCTCCAATTCCACGTTGCCGAGGTTCTCGGGCAGCACGTGCGTGCCGTACGGGTCATTCACGGCATAGGGGAAGAACTGTCCGAAGTAGTCGAAGTCCCCTCCGGAGCGGCCGGTGAGCAGGCCGGCGTGCAGGAGCTCGCGCTCGTAGCGCACCTGGTAGACCTTGCCGATGCCGGCGTAGGCCGCCGCGCTGGCCGCGTAGTGCGGTGTTTCGAACACGGTGGGCTCGGGCAGGCCGACCTGGGTGAAGATGGCTCGGCCCTCGAGCACTTGCGCGGTGGCCCAGTCCGCGTCGGTGCCCGGCAGGTCCCCGCCGATCTGCACCCACGAGTCGTTCTGGCAGGTGACCACCGGCGCGGAGTTGTCGTTGACGGAGCTGCACCAGGACCGGATGAACTCGAAGTCATCCGTGCTCACCGCGTTGTAGGGGTTGCTGAGGTTGGAGAACTGGTGGCGGGTGCCGTGCTGAATCAGCGTGCCGCCGTTGGCGACGGCGTGGTTGAGAACCTCGACCAGCTCCGGGTTGTCAGCCAGGGTGAGGGTCTCCGGTGCGCCGTCGTTGTACACCCCACTGGGGTCGGTGTACACGGGCACCACCGCGATCTGGAAGGGCACGGCCGCGCCGACCAGGTAGTCGACGATCGCGCGCAGCTCCGAGGCCGTCGTTGCGGGGCTTACGTCCTCGATGCGTACGGCCGCCTGCCGGACGGTGGCCGCGCCGGGCTGGAGGGTGTCCAGCACGATGTCGGCGGCGGCCAGGTACCGGTCTGTCTCCCCCAGGTAGGACAGGGGGACCTCCCCGATGTAGGTGAGGTTCGCGGACTTGACCGCCCACGGGAAGGAGCTGCCTGTCGACTGTGCGACCTGGGCGCAGTCGGTGGCGGCGCCGGCGGCGTCGGAGCACTGGGCGGAGCCGAGTACCGTGACGTCCTCGGGGGTGGTGATGTGGGGGGCGAGGATTCCGCCCGTATTCAAGGCGTTGCGGCTCAGGGACTGGCCGTTGTAGGTCACCGAGGTCACCGTATCGGCCGAGTCAATGTAGGAGCCGGCGGCGTCCCACCCGTAGCGGGCGGCGAAGGCGGTGCGGCCCTCGGCGCCGGCCGCGAGCTGCCAGATGTTGAAACCGGACCACAATACGGGCACGTCACCGGTCAGAACATCGTCGATGAAAGCCTGCGGCAGCGGCTCATCGTAGGTGGAGCCGGAGTAGATCACGGCGGTGTAGGAGCCGGCCAGGCCAGCGACGTAGTCCGTGACCGGCAGGGTCGTCACCGTACCGGAGTGAGAGGCCAGCATCCCCATGCCCAGAGCGTAGTACTCGCCGAGATGCGCGTAGGGGCCGGTGGAGTCGAACAGTACGAGCGTACGGGCGGGGCCGGCTTGCTCGGTGGAGAAGCTGCGGGCTGATTCCGGCAGCGCCACGTCCGCCGGCAGGTCACGCACCTGCGGCTCGGCGGCTGCCTCAACGGGCTGCTCCAGCTCCTCGGCCTCAGCCTCGCCGGCGAGCACGAGCGGCAGCACCTGCTGCGCGGCCGCCGCCGGCTCCGGAGGCGCCTGGACCGGAGCCTCCTGGGCGACGTCGAGCGCCGGGGCCTCGGCCGGGACGGCGGCCGGCGGCTCGGCTGCGGCGGCGGGAGCGGACGGGGCG